>DATDFW010000135.1:0-3341 GCA_036522375.1 Nitrospiraceae bacterium | reverse complement strand
AACATTCGCACGTGATGGTGCTCATGACAGAAGAGCCAGAGGGTTAAAGAGGAGGCGGCATGGCAAGACACAGTCCAACAACGATACTTCAGGGTACAGGTGAGGTTTTAACCGCTCGTGAGGCTGCAAAGTACTTGCGCCTCGCTCTTCCCACCTTTTACCGGTACATGTGGGAAGGGAAAATTCCCAGCTCCAAAATCGGCGGGCGCTATCGCTTTAAAAAGACAGTCCTTGATCGCTGGTTGGGGAAAAAACCGGAAGGCGAAGAGGTCAGCGGCAGGAACAAATTGGTCGGCATTGTCTCGGCTATCAAACGCGATCGGATCATGGCGCAGGTCAATCTGGACGTGGGAGAAAACAAGATCACGGCAGTCATCACGCGCGATGCTCTTGATGCGCTTAGCCTGAAGGTTGGGGATCGTGCGGTCGCCCTCATTAAGGCGACCGAGGTGATGATGATCAAGGAAACGTAACCTCAATGGTCCCTCCGGCTCCGAGGGCTATATTTTCCAGTTTTTCATCCGTGATATATAGACTGGTGACGTGGACTTCCAGGGTGAGAACGTGTGAATCATATGGCCTCCGCTCAAAACCGCACAACAGCAAGTCCACGTCGAAGAAAGGGAAGTGGAATCGGCGCGAAGTGCGGACTGGACTCCATCGTGGAAGTGACGACGGCAACAACCGCGCTGTTGATTTCGGAAGTAGGCCTGTCCGAAGCGCGCTATGAAGTGTTCTCTGGCGCTGCCGCCCTCGCCTATACCACCAGGCACGGACTCCTAGAGTATTAGTCAGCGTACCGATGCAGCAGGTTCTCACGGGATCCCGTCTTGCCTGAAGTCGTCACGATGATGGTCCTTCGAATGGTAGTTGGAAAGGGGGACTAAAACGCTCAAGCAAGAAGTTCTCCGCTGTGACCGCGAACTGCTCGCGCAAACTCGGCTGAGCCTCACAGGAGCTACGCGGTGGGAGGTGCTGTTGAGGATCACCTTCCAGGCCGTTATTCACGAAAGCGTCCTTGATTTCTGATGGGCGGGAGGTGTTCGGAACATCCACCGATGACTACTTCATAGACAAAAGCTGCTCTGTACCCGATTCGGTGATATCCGTGTTGCTATCTGTATCAATCGAGATGTGCTTCCATTGCGCCAGGTGGCGTAATGCTGATCCTATCTCCCCTGCCCTCTCTTGGTCGAAGTAATCGAAAAGTTTGTCCCACTTCACTGGGCCGCATGACCAGAGATACAGCAATACGGCATGTTGAAGGCCATGCTTCCTTGCCCACTCTCTTTTGTCCTGGAGACTCGGGGTTTGGTTTGACACTTCTTCTCCTTCGATTCCTCCTACGTCCATGGTTCTTGGGATGTCTGAGGAACTGTGCATATGGTAGCAAGGGTGAGAATACTTGGGGAAGAGATTTCTGTTAACCCAGAGGTGTTCGTGAATGGGCAGGTGGATGAGTCGGAATGAAATAACAAGTCGCGCACTGTCACCAGATGGACTACTTCCAGCTCTTAAGCTGCTCCATACCCGACGAGGTGACTTTTACGATCGTGCGGTCAACCGCGATGAGCTTGAAAGTTGCCAAGTGTCTTAGGGCCGGTCCGATCTCTCCTGTTCCATCTGGATCGAAATGAAGGTAGAGTGTGGCCCAGTACGTCGGGCCCCTCTCTGTGAGGTAGCGCAAGATGGCGTGTAGAAGCATTTTACGCCTCGCCCACTCTCTATCGTCCAGTTCGGCAGGAGTGTTATCTAACATCTCTTCCCCTCCCGAATGACTGCAGCATAATTATTAAGCTAAGAGAGTCAAGGGCATACTAGTAAACCCCCTTGTCTGTTACCAGTGGATCGTGGGGGGTAGAATGAACAGGTGTGGAAATGATCGCGCTGTACCCGTCGCAGAAATCTTCACGATAGTGTCTTCAACCGTAATGTGCAGCCATTGGGCTAGGTAACGCAAGGCGATCCTATTGTCCCTGTCTCGCCCTGATCGCAACGACTGTAGAGTTTGTCCCACCGTGTCGGGCCATTCGCCGTGAGATATAGCAGTACCGCGCTGGAGTTCATCCTGCTTTGCCCAGCGTGCATCGTCCTTTGAGGCAGGAGTTTGATTCGACATAATTCCTCCTAATTACATGAGAGTCATAGCATGGAACTTGAGTACAGTCTGTAAGTGGCAACGCCGATTAGCTGTCAGACAGTGAGGAACTGGAGTTGGAGCACATACCTACGCGAGGGAGGCTTACGGCGGAATGAAAAGCTGAAGCAAAAATGTGAGAGGATATCGATACTACCCATCACAGGCAGTTTCCCCTCCGGGGGTGGCAAACCGACAATACCCAGGCCAGAAGTGCCGGAGAATCGAGCACACAACCATGCGGACCGCACCCGCACTTATCCTCGCCATGTTCCTTTTCGGTCTCCTGTCTGTCCTTCCATGCATATCCCTGGCCGACCTTCACACGGTTTACACGGATGGGAGTTCGAGCTTTTGACTTTGCACAAAACTGCAGGCTATATGGGCCTACAACGGAAATGCTCTACGAGTGGATTGTCCAACGAAAGATTGGACATATATGGGTCGGGAAATTGATCAAATTTCGTCGCACGCTGACGGACATAGAAGCCTATGGAGACCAGCCTTCTGGTAAAACTTCTCCTGTTCTTCTCGATCTCGTTCGTTGTTGCGATTGGGCATCAGGAGACGTGCCGTGTGTTGCTGTCCATCAGCCTATGCTTCACGGCTGCGTTCAGCGCATGCTTGAGCACAATGTGATCATTGTTGATTGTCTTTCTTCCCATCGTGCTTCATCGCAATGACGCCTGATGTCACAGAGACTTTGTCATTTTCTGAGAGACTTCGAACGGCGTTTAAGGCTGAAATGGAAGAAGCAAGAGTGCCTGGATTTCGTTTTCATGATCTGCGACACTGTGCCGCAACAAATCTACGGAGATCGGAATCTTCATGACGACGGCCATACAGATTGTAGGGCACATGTCTGCACAGATGTGAAAGCGGTACAATCAAGAGAATGGAGCTGACCTCACACATAAATCGGGGGAAGTGTCTCAACACGAACACTCTATTGACACCAGCGGTATGAAGGCAGACTGCCGACTTGATGGGTGGGAGCCTAAGTAGCTGAAAGTAAATAACCACTGGCGACAAAAGCTGGCGTAGCTCAATGGCAGAGCAGCGGTTTTGTAAACCGCAGGTTGGAGGTTCAATTCCTCTCGCCAGCTCCAATTTATCAATATCGGTGAGATGAGAATAACTTGAGTATATGAAATTTAGGTAACATCCTAGGTGACAGCTTAAGCCCCTCCTCATCACTTCGCTC
>DATDFW010000134.1:0-4949 GCA_036522375.1 Nitrospiraceae bacterium | reverse complement strand
GCAATCAGTTTCACACCACGGTCATGGCCATCGAGCCCGACTTTGCCGATCAAGACACGCATCGGTGGAGCCGCTACTGCCATGCATTCACCTCTTGGAGAAGATACTTGCCTTCCTGGTCTTTTCTGACATGTCCTGCCTGAACCAGCGGATCATGTTCGAAGAGCAACAGCCATTGCTGCTCGAAGGCCCGGTCCAAGACCCATCGTTTCGTCTCCAGCGTTTGGATGGGAAACAGGTCGTAACCCATAATGTAGGGGAGAGGTAGATGAGACACCGTCGGGATCAGATCGCCGAGGAAGAAAGCCACCTTCCCTTCCGACTCAATCTTGACGCCTTGATGGCAGCGCGTATGGCCGGCGGTGACCACGGCAGTGATGCCCGGGAGTACTTCCGTATCGCCGCGCAAGAATTCCCATTGATTGACGTGGGCAATCGTCGTGAAGTTGTCACGCCGGTAACTGGCTTTGGTTCGTTCATTGGCACGGGCGGCATCTTCATACTCCCCATGCTGGATGAAATATTGCGCCTTGGGAAAGGTAGATGTGATGGTCCCGTTCGCTTCTTTCATCGTGTTCCCGCCGGCATGGTCAAAATGCAAATGGGTATTGATGACCATGTGGATATCGTCCCGATCAAGGCCCAGGTGCTTCAAGGATTCCAATAACGTGGGCGTACGATCAACCGCAAACATGCGCTGGAACTTGTCGTCTTCCTTTGAGCCCAATCCTGTATCCACCAGAATGTTCTTCCCATGCGCCCTGATCAGCAGACAGGTCAAACTCAGCGGAATGCGGTTCAGCTCATCGGCAGCGCAACACTTCCCCCAGATCACTTTCGGCACGACTCCGAACATCGCCCCTCCATCCAACCGGAAGCGGCCGTCGGTCACAGGATAGATTTCAAACGAACCGAGCTTCATAGATTCACCGAGCTTTCAGCCTTCAGCTATCTGCGTTCCGCTAAGAAAGAGTCCGTTCTATAACACGACCGGCTCCCTGTATGTCCCAAACACCTCTTTCAGCGCCGAGCAAATTTCGCCCAGTGTCGCCTTAGCCTTCACCGCTTCAATCAAATAGGGCATGACGTTTTCACCGCAGCAAGCGGCCTCTTGCAATTCCTCAACTCTGCCGGCCATCTTGAAGGGATCGCGCGATTTGCGCAGATCCGACAGACGCGCCACCTGTTCGCGCTCTACTTCGGGCCCGATCTTGAGAATCGGGATTGGACGTTTCTCCTGCTCGACATAATCGTTGACACCGACGACGATCCGCTCCTTCCGTTCTATCTCGCGCTGATATCGTTGCGAGGCATCTAGAATCTCTCCTTGCGGGTATCCTCGCTCGATGGCCTGTACCATGCCGCCCATATCATCCAGTTTGCAGAAGTAGGCGAGCGCAGCTTCTTCCATCTGATTCGTCAAGGCTTCGAGATAGTATGACCCACCCAAGGGATCAACGCTGTTGGTGACTCCACTCTCATGGGCGATGAGCTGCTGAGTGCGCAACGCGAGTTTCACCGCCTCTTCGGAAGGCAAGGCCAGAGTTTCATCCATGGAATTGGTGTGGAGCGATTGCGCTCCGCCCAACACCGCTGCCAAAGCTTGCAATGTGGTACGCACCACGTTATTCATGGGTTGTTGCGCGGTCAGGGAACAGCCGGCCGTCTGCGCATGGCACCGGAGCTGCAGCGATCGCGGATCTCTCGGGTTATAACGTCGCTTCATCTCACGGGCCCAGAGCCGGCGGGCGGCCCGGAATTTGGCGATCTCTTCAAACAGGTCGTTGTGGACGTTAAAAAAGAATGAAAGCTGCGGGACAAAACTGTCCACGGTCAATCCTGCCTTCACAGCCGTTTCGACATAGGTCAATCCGTCATAGAGGGTGAAAGCCAGTTCCTGCACCGCTGTGGACCCGGCTTCGCGGATGTGATAGCCGCTAATGCTGACCGGATGCCATTTGGGAACCTGTTTCACACAGTATGCGATGGTGTCGGTGACGAGACGCAGCGAGGGTTCAGGCGGGAAGAGCCATTCTTTCTGGGCGATGTATTCCTTGAGAATGTCATTCTGCAAGGTGCCGCCCAACCGCTCAACGGAAATGCCGCGCTGTTCTGCCACAGCCAGGTACATGGCAAATATGACGGCGGCAGGGCCATTGATTGTCATCGACGTGGTAACTTGGTCCAAGGGGATGCCGTCGAAGAGCCGTTCCATATCAGCCAACGATGAGATCGCGACTCCACAATGCCCGACCTCGCCATAGGCGCAAGGATCATCCGCATCAATCCCCATCAACGTCGGCATGTCGAACGCGACACTGATACCGGTCTGCCCATGTTGAAGGAGGTATTTGAAGCGACGATTGGTGTCGGCGGCGGAGCCGAAACCGGCGAACTGTCTCATCGTCCAAAGCCGGCCACGATACATGGTGGGATAGACGCCGCGCGTGTAAGGAAATTCACCCGGCGCGCCAAGATCGCTTTCAGGCGACCAATCCTTTAAATCGTCGGGCGAATAGACGCGATTGATCGGGAATCCTGAAAGGGAAGTGAACTGTTCTTTGCGTTCTTGCATCGACCCGTTCCTCCAGCCAGGGGCTCGGGCTATGGATCAGATTGTATGGCTCGTTGCCTCATGCCTATCGCCGCTGGCCTCATACGCATAGAATCCATGACCGGTCTTGCGTCCAAGCCACCCCGCCTCGACATATCGACGTAACAAGGGGCAGGGACGAAACTTGGGATCGCCCAAGTCTTGGTACAGCACTTCGGAGATGGCGAGTACCGTGTCCAACCCAATCCGGTCGGCGAGCGCCAACGGTCCAACCGGATGATTGGCCCCCGTCGTCATGGCCAGATCGATGTTTTCGGCCGACGCGACCCCCTCTTCCAATGCGAAGACGGCTTCATTGATCATCGGAATCAGAACACGGTTCACGATGAACCCAGCCACGTCTTTGGCCACCACGGGAGTTTTCCCAAGCCGTTTCGCCAAATCCATTGCCAGGCGCAATGTCCGTTCGGATGTTTCGAGGCCGCGCACGATTTCCACGAGTCGCATGACGGGGGCTGGGTTCATGAAATGCATACCGACCACCCGATCGGGCCGACCGGAAGCGGCTCCGAGCTTGGTGATCGAGATAGAGGAGGTATTGCTGGCGAGGATCGTCTGCGGTGGGCAGACTCGGTTCAATTCGGCAAAGAGTTCCTGCTTCAAGGCGAGATCTTCTGGAATGGCCTCAATGACCAATTCCACCTCCCGCAATCGGTCGAGCTCAACCATCGGATGGATGAGTGCCAGCACCTCCCCTACTTGATGGGCAGTGAGACTTCCCCGCTCCACGGCCCTTTGCAGGCCGACGCTGATTTTGTTCAACGCGTCCTGTAACGGCGATTCCGCGACGTCGACGAGCACCACGTGATAACCGGCCGTCGCACAGACCTGGCTGATGCCGCGGCCCATTTGGCCTGCACCGACGATCCCGATCGTCCTGACATCGTCGAGGTTCATCACCACCTCGGGCTAGAGACCGGACTTGTTGTTCTCACCCGTACCTTTCGACTGACTCATGGCCGTTCCACGATCATCGCTAACGCTTCTCCGCCCCCGATACAGAGGCTGGCTAGCCCTCGCTGTGCGTCACGGGCCTGCATCGCATAGAGCAGAGTCGTAAGAATGCGTGCGCCGGTGGCGCCGATCGGATGGCCCAACGCGACCGCCCCGCCGTTGACGTTGACTCGCTTTGGGTCGAGACCCAATTCCCGATTGATCGCGAGAGAGACGGCTGAAAAGGCTTCATTGATCTCAAACAGATCGATGTCGCCTATCGAAAGACCGGTTTTCTTGAGCGCCAGCTTGATGGCTTCGATCGGCGCAATCGTAAACCACTCAGGCGCCAGTGCCGCTCCGGCATAGCCCATGATGCGGGCCATGGGTGTGAGCCCGAGACGCTCCGCTTCATCTTCAGCCATGACGACCAATGCGGCCGCTCCATCGTTACAGGACGGAGAATTGCCCACAGTGAGGACGCCATCGTCCTGGAATACCGGCTTCAGCTCGCGTAGCTTGCTCAGATCGACTCGATTCGGTTCTTCATCCTCCTTGACAGTCAAAAAGGCCCCTTTCCGTTGCGGCACGTTGACCGGAACGATTTCACGCTCGAACGTCCCCGTGGCAATGGCTTCCTGGGCGCGGCGGTAACTTTCCAAGGCAAAGTCGTCGAGCTCCTTCCTAGTGAGCCGGTACTTTGCGGCACAGAGTTCGCCGCCTTTACCCATATGGAAATTGTTATAGACATCCCACAGACCGTCTTTCACCAGACTGTCCAGCAATTCCGCATGTCCCAGCCGATACCCCTGACGCGCTTTCTCCAGGAGATAGGGCGCGCGGGTCATGTTTTCCATGCCGCCTGCCACAACAGTCCTTGCCTCCCCGAGCACGATCGCCTGAGAGGCCATCATCACGGTCTGGATACTAGACCCGCAAACCTTGTTGACCGTCGTGGCGCCAACCGAGTTGGGAATGTCTGCTCCAATCGAAGCCTGTCTCGCCGGCGCTTGACCGAGCCCGGCACTGAGGACACAGCCCATATAAACCTCATCGACATGATCCGGCCTCACATTGACTCGCTTCAATGCCTCAGCAACGGCGATGCTGCCCAGCCTGGTGGCGGGCACCGGGCTGAACACACCGTTGAAGCTCCCCATAGGCGTTCGAACTGCGCTGACGATGACGGCCTGCTGTTTCCTGCTCATAGGATTTGCTCCCAGTGGCTCTGTTCGAGATTATCCCTAACCTTCGCCATGAACTGATCCGCTGTCGCTCCATCGATGACTCGGTGGTCAAATGACAGGCTCAGGTATCCCATTGGACGGATCCCAATGGCGTCGTCGATCGCCACGGCTCTTTTCTGGATTGCACCGACGCCCAGAATCGCAATTTGCGGCTG
>DATDFW010000133.1:0-11820 GCA_036522375.1 Nitrospiraceae bacterium | reverse complement strand
CGGGGGTTTTAGTATCCTGCTAGTGCTGGTGAGAGTCAGGTGGGGGAGACGACCGATTTTCTGATTCTAGCTTACGCCTGTCCTTCCCGGTTTTTGCCATCGGGTTTTCCATGAAGAACTTCCAGGCAAAGAAGATGATAGTGGCCCATACGCCGATGACAATGAGCCAGCTCCCTATCTGCATCAATCCGAACTCTGGCCCAGCCCACTTCGACATTTAGCGACTCCTTGTAAAAGAAAACTGTAGCACGGCCACCATGGCCTTGTCGAGGCGCTTCACCTTGCCGCTGCCGTTTGTTGCCGCCAACCTTGCCGATCCTTCGACGATCACACGCCGACTCTCCCGTTCCCGGATCACGTGCGAAAATGTGAAGGAGGCTGCCGTCATGTCGGAGACGACCGTGTCGATGATCAGCCGGTCGCCAAAACGGGCTGGAGATCGGTAGTCCAATTCTGCATGCACCACGACGAAGACCGTGCCTTCTTTCAAGAGCCCGGCCACCGATAACCCTCGCTCTTCAAGATAGTGTGTCCGCGCCCGCTCGAAATACTTGAGATAGTTCGCGTAATACACCATCCCGCCGCAATCGGTATCTTCATAATATATTTGAATGTCCATACTCTCTACTCGCGAGACAAGCGGACGAGCACGACTCGTCAAAGATTGCCTATCTCGCCTTTCGCACGAGTCTCGCACATCGCACTAGAGGTTCAGCGTCGGAAGCTTCGGCAAGGATGTCTCATTGACGCCACATAACTTGACGACCACTTCATAGAGCTGCTGCACACGCTCGACCTTGACCGGCTCGAAGCCGTGACCAAGGACGGCATGATTGGCGGCATCGAGCAGCGGTTTCATCTTCGGCCATTCGCGTAAAAAGGCTTGACCCATCTGGTCGCCCAGTCCAGCCAGTGCCCGAAACTGCGCCTGCAAGGGCAGCTTGTACTTGCCATCGAGATCTTCCAACCAACATGCCTGGCAGGTTTCCCGCAGCGCCTGCGGTAATTGCTCCGGCTGCACGTCCCATGTTTTGATCCTGTGCTGTTTAAACAGTTGTCGTTGGGCAAAGGCTTCGAGCGCACGAACGAGCGACACCATCGCGGTCTCCGGCTCCTGCGTGCCATGCAGTCGCCGGCCCGCATGAGCCAGCAAATCATGCGCTTGCATATCTTTCACCGGGGCAGGATCGAGGATCAGCTTTTCCAGGAATCCCGCATTCGCTTTGATGGCTGGTAACAGCGGCGTCAGTCCTGGCGGTCCGCCCCACAGGGATGCCATCTCTAAGGCCTTCACGGCATTCTTGAGTTTCTCCCAGGCTTGACGATACTGAAATCGTTCCCACAGATCATAACCATCTGCCAGGTCGGCAAAGGCACGGTAAAGGGGTTTCTGCCCGCCGCTCACCCGTGCCTCAATCTCGCGGAACAGTTTTGCCGCTGCGCCAAACAATCTCCGGTTAAACAACTCGCAGCCCTCGCGACGTGAGACCGATGCGGCCTCATCCCACGGATTCCCTTGCGTCCATACGAACAGTTTTCCGGCGAGATCAATCCTGTCCCCCTCCTCTACCTCCCGTGCCGGGATGAGCGACACGATCCGGGAACTGAGAGTTCGTGTGACCAGTGTCAGTGCGCCCGCCATGGCCGGCGTGGCCCCGGTCACATCGACGACCAGCTCGCCTGGCTGTACGTCCCATGTCTGCAACATGTCCGGTAGTGTTCGAGCAAGCGTCTGATAGCAATCGACAAATTCGCAAATCTCCGTCATCACCACCCAATCCCACCGTCTTGGCATATGCTCGATCTTCGGTTGAACATCGGTTTCTACCAGCGATTTTGCCCGCTCCGGCAATACGAAACAGAGCGAATCCGGTTGCAGACGATTAATCGAATAGACAGCCGCGGCCGCATGGTCGGTGAGCGCAAGCACTAAGGCTTTGACTGGTTGGTCGTGCGCCATGATGGGCGGACTATAGCATAGGACGGCCTAAAAGCTCCCTCTGGCTTTGTTCTCACTTTACTCATCAAGGTCGATTCCAGAGAACACAGCCTATACAAAGCGCCGTGTGTACCTCGATGGCCTTTCGCACGCAACGGCCTTGCTGCAAGAAGTGATCGACCTCTCACGCAATCGATCCACCACTGAGTAACATGCGTTCTGCTTGACGGTCTCAGTAAAGGCGCTTAGACTTTTGTTACCATCTTCAAATACTCGCAATGTTTTCGAATGCTCAATGAGGCCCCTCGATGATTTGGTGGTATTGGTTGCTCCTCGGCATTGTGCTGCTTGGCATAGAAATGGTGACGCCAGGGGGGTTCTACATTCTCTTCTTTGGACTGGCGGCTTTAATCATCGGCGGTCTGACCGCCCTAGGGTTCGCTCAAGCTGAATGGATTCAGTGGCTCCTGTTTTCAGCCCTCTCTATCCTCTCACTCCTGGTCTTTCGCGGGCCATTGTTGGCCTGGATCAAAACCAAGGACAAGCAAATGCCGATCGTGGACTCGATGGTGGGGGAAAGCGCGATCCCGCTTGAAGACTTAGTGCCCGGCGCAACCGGCAAGGCGGAATTACGCGGCACGACCTGGACCGCTCATAATGCCGGGTCAGCTCCATTGAAAAAAAACCAACGGTGCAAGGTCGAGCGGATCGAGGGGCTCACCCTCTGGATTGCCGCCGAATGAGTGAAGAGCACCCGAAAGGCGAACGACTATGGAGGAGGTAACGATGAGCGGCGGACTGTTTGTGGTGCTCGTACTCGCGGTGCTGGTGCTGGTTGTGATCGCCAAGACCGCCGTGGTCGTGCCCCAGCAGAGCGCCTATGTCGTCGAACGGCTCGGCAAATATGCGGCCACGCTGGATGCAGGATTTCATATTCTTGTCCCCTTTATCGACCGCATCCGCTACAAACATTCGCTCAAAGAAACGGCCATCGACATTCCCGAACAGGTCTGCATCACGCGCGACAACGTGCAGGTATCGGTGGACGGCATCTTGTACCTCAAGGTCTTGAACCCTCAGCGTGCGTCATATGGCATTAGCGACTATAATTTTGCTCTGATCCAGCTTGCGCAGACCACACTGCGGAGCGAGATCGGCAAGATCGAACTGGACCGGACGTTCGAGGAACGGACCAATATCAATGTCCAGGTGGTGAACGAACTCGACAAGGCCTCGGATCCCTGGGGTGTCAAAGTCCTCCGGTACGAGATCAAGAACATCACCCCGCCGAAGGGCGTGCTGGACGCGATGGAAAAGCAGATGCGCGCGGAGCGGGAAAAGCGCGCGGTGATTCTCACGTCCGAGGGCGAGCGCGATGCGGCCATCAATCAGGCCGAAGGGGAAAAGCAACAGGTCATCAAAGCGTCCGAGGCAAAGAAGCAGCAGCAGATCAACGAAGCGGATGGAGCGGCCGCAGCCATCCTCGCCATCGCTCAAGCCACTGCACAGGGTTTGCGCAAGGTTGCGGAGACCATTCAAATGCCGGGAGGTCAGGAGGCCGTTCAGCTGAGGGTGGCAGAACAATACATCACGAAGTTCGGCGAGTTGGCCAAAACCACCAACACGCTCATCCTACCGGCCACGGTATCCGATGTCGGCTCCATGATCGCCGTGGCGATGAATGCCATGCGCCAGACTTCGATTGCTCCTCCACTCCAAAAATCTTAGGAGACTGCGAATCACGTTTGACAGGTGACAGTGGGTTGCCTAGAATCCCGGTTCATGGAAGAACATGTTCTCAGCGCGTTTGCCGAAAGCGCAACCGTCAAGCAACAGTTCGCGCGTGAGCATGCCGATCGCATCGTGCAGGTCGCCAAGCTGATCGCCAGGGCCTTTCGAGACGGACATAAAGTGCTGCTCTTCGGCAATGGAGGTAGTGCCACGGATGCGGCCCACCTCGCCGCCGAGTTTGTCGGACGGTATAAACGTGAGAGAGCCCCGCTCCCGGCCATTGCCCTAGCCACAGACATTGCCGCCATTACCTCCATCGCCAACGACTATGGCTTCGATGAACTCTTCGCACGCCAGATTCGCGCTCATGGGCAGAAAGGTGACATTGCCATTGCCATTAGCACGAGCGGCAATTCACCCAACGTATTGAAGGGTATAGACGCCGCGCAAGCCTGTGGGCTCACAACCATTGGTTGGACCGGAGGGACCGGCGGGAAACTGGCCGGCCTAGTGGAGTATCCGTTCGTCGTGCCCTCAACAGTCACGGCCCGCATTCAAGAAAGCCATATCACGCTAGGCCACGTCCTGTGTGAACTCATCGAGGAACATCTCCTTGCCAAAGCCTCCTGACCGGCAGCGGCCTCCTGTCACGACTCCGAGCCTGATCCCGCCGATCAACGTGACGGATCTCACGACATATCCGCTGAAGAAGCGATATAGTAAGGTCCGCGTCTCCGATTTTGCGAAACCCTGGGACCGTGGTAGCAGTTTCGCTAAATTCTATCGTTCGTTGCCGGATATCCTCGCCGTGAAAACGTTGCGCGCGGTTGCCAAAGCCGTAGTGAAGGCCCATCGCAAAGACCGGCCGGTCATCGTGGGAATCGGTGCGCACGTCGTCAAAGTCGGACTGAGCCCGATTCTGGTAGACCTCATGCGTCAGAGAATCGTGTCAGCCGTGGCCATGAACGGCGCCGGGATCATTCACGATTTCGAATTGGCACTCATGGGGCACACGTCTGAGGAAGTCGACGCGGAGATTGACGAGGGACGCTTCGGGATGGCGGAGGAAACCGGCCGTATGCTGAACGAGGCGATCGTCCGGGGGGCCCATGACCGTGAGGGGCTCGGCGAATCCGTCGGCCACTACATTAACCGACGCCAGGGACAGTTTCCCCATCGCGAGACCAGCATTCTGGCGACCGGAGCCCGACTTGGGATTCCAGTGACTGTACATGTCGCCATTGGGACCGACATCATCCATATGCACCCTGCTGCGGACGGAGCTGCGATTGGAGCAACCTCGCTGCTTGATTTTCGACGGCTTGCGGCCGTCGTGTCAGGGATGGATGGAGGCGTCTATCTCAATCTCGGCTCCGCCGTCGTGTTGCCGGAAGTTTTCCTGAAGACGGTGTCGCTGGGACGCAATCTCGGTCATGAACTGACAAACTTCACGACCGTGGATATGGACTTCTTGGCTCACTACCGTCCGCTCACGAATGTGGTGCGTCGGCCGACACAGAAAGGCGGGAAAGGTTACTCTCTGATCGGCCACCACGAAATCATGGTCCCGTTGCTTGCGGCAGCGGTCTATGAAGAATTGGGGTGACCCCTTTCGCATGTCTCCTCGCCCATCCCCTCCAGTGACCTCGCAGGATCTGACTAGGATGTGGAGCATACTGAATGGCCGCTACTTCGCGGGGCTGCTGCCACCGATCGACCTCGTCTGGAGCCGACGATTGACCTCCTCGGTCGGCATGTTCGTCAGTCATCAAGGGCCACGACCTCGGCCGGATCGAAATGGTCTTCGCCTGCCGACCAAACGAGAGATTCGTCTATCCCTTCCTCTGCTCAGACAGGCTGCCCAACGGAGCGAATACGGCGAGCAGGAAATCGTGAGCACACTGGCGCACGAAATGATTCATCAATGGCAGTATGACATCTTGAAACGACGACCGAATCACGGGGCGGATTTTCTCCGCAAGATGACTGAAATGAATCGAAACGGTGCCCTGGCGATCACCATCTACCATACATTACAGCAGGAAGTCCTCGCCCTCATGCGGTTCGCCTGGCGTTGCCGACAATGCGGCCGAGTGTACCGACGGCAGCGACGGACGATTCAGCCCAAACGGCACCACTGCGGCATCTGCCGGGGATCGTTACAGGAACTGGGAACGGTGAGCCGGGTTCCGTCCGATTTCGAACGTTCTTCCTACAGAACAGTGCCTCCCGCTCGACCCCCCTTGCAGCCGCTTCAATTGTCCTTTACCTTTTAGGCTCTTATTGAGGAGCAAGCGATGCGTTGGTCGCGCCAGATCCTCTTTGGGGACGTGGATGCCATGTTCGCCTCAGCAGCCGTCCTGGCAGACCCAAGCCTTGCAGGCAAACCGGTGGCTGTCGGTGGACCAGCTCCGCGAGGAATTATTGCGGCAGCGAGTTATGCCATTCGTTCATTCGGCGTCCACTCTGCCATGCCGACAGCCGAAGCCCTACGTCTCTGCCCCAACCTCATTCTGGTTCCTCCAGACAGACCGCTCTATCGCCAGCTGCATGAACAGATGCAGGCCGTGACCGACCAGCTGTTTCACTTAACCGAATGGAGCAGCATCGATGAGTTCTATGCCGATACGACTGAGCTCCAGACCCGTCATCCCAATCCTCGTTCACTTGGGCAACTCGTGAAGGACGCAATCTTCGATGCCACAGGACTCCGTTGCACGGTCGCGTTGGCCACCGGCAAGACCATCGCAAAAATTGCAGCGGATAGTCACAAGCCCGATGGACTGGTGACGGTCCCACCTGGTGCCGAAGCAGTATTCTTAGCGCCTCGGCCTCTGCGTTCGATGCCAGGGATCGGTCCAAAAACCGCCGCGCGCCTGGAACCATTCGGACTCAAGACGATTGCCGAGTTGTTGGACCAACGCTGGGATCAACCCTTGCGTCATATATTCGGTACACGACTGCACTGGATTCGAGAGCTGGCGCGAGGGATCGACCACGAACCGGTGGTGGCCGATCGAGAATCCAAAAGCCTCAGCCACGAAACGACGTTCGAACACGATATGCATGATCGTCCATTTCTCGAGCGAACGTTGCGCGGATTCCTCCGCGATTTGGCGCGGGATCTCCGACAGGAGGGATTGGCTGCCGGATCCTGCACGGTGAAGCTGAAAAACACTCGCTTCGTCCTCACCACTAAGCAGCATCGCTTCCCGCACCCACTGAACTACGATCCCGATATGTGGCCAACCGTCCAACAAGCACTACAGGAACTGGTTCGGTCCGACACCGAGTACCGTTTGGCCGGGCTCGCTCTCTCCTCCTTGACGCCAGCGCCATCCGGGCTGTTCGACCAACGCCGGACGAAAGCCATCGAGACAATGGACGCGCTGATCGCCAAGCACGGATCGTCGGTGATTGGGTTAGGCGGCGTGAGCCATGACGACGGCGAGTAGCATGCTGTCTCTTTCCATCCGAGTGCGCAGTCGGTATGATGCAAATATGTCAGCGAAAGTCATGACCAAAGATCAGATCGCCCCGCTTCTCCGCACGGAGCAGACTCAAGGGAAACGAATCGTGTTCACGAACGGCTGTTTCGATCTCATGCACATTGGACACACCCGTTATCTGCAGGCCGCCAAAGACCTGGGCGATCTGCTAGTGGTTGGTGTCAATAGCGACGCGTCTGTCAAGATGTTGAAGAAGTCGCCGGATAGGCCGATTGTTTCGGACACTCAGCGGGCGGAAGTAGTCGCCGCACTCGGCTGTGTCGATTATGTGGTCTTGTTCAATGAGCCGGATCCTCAAAGTTTGATCGCCGCAGTGCAGCCGGATGTCCTTGTCAAAGGCGGAGATTGGGCGGTGGAACGGATCATCGGCCGTGAGATCGTCGAAGCACGCGGTGGGATCGTGAGGACTATTCCCCTGGTGCCGAACATGTCGACCACCTCGCTCATCCAACGGATCCGCGCGCAATCCACGTAGGCCGTGTCGAACATCACGTTTAACTCATCAACGACTCAGTGGTTATCACCGCTTACCACGGCACTCGCAGGTGAAAGCGGACGTCCCTGTCTGACCGGGTTAACCGGTTCTACCGCTGGACTCGCCCTGACTACGCTCCTCCATACTCACGCGGACACATTGGGGAATCGGTCGTGGCTGATCGTCACCGGGTCTGACGAGGCAGCCGAACGCCTCTTTGACGATCTGCACTTCTTCCATGGTCTCATCGGCCTTCCGACTGCTCCTCTTGCCCTGTTTCCCAGATGGGAAACCTTACCGTACGAGAGCAGCGCGCCCCATGTCGGTCTGATCGCACGTCGGATGAATACACTGCATCACATCCGAACCGCACCACAGACCTGCCTGGTCACCTCCATCGCGGCCCTGATGCAACGGTTGTTGCCCGTCACAACCTTCACCGACACGACCTTTCACTTCAGGCGGGGCGGCATGATCGAGCGTGAGCCCCTCATCGGAGGACTCTTCCGTCTTGGATACCGCCGCGTCTCGGTCGTGGAAATACCGGGCGAATTCAGTGTTCGAGGCGGCATTGTGGATATTTTCTCAACGGCGTATGCCAATCCGCTCCGTATCGAATTTCTTGGCGAAACGGTCGATTCACTCCGCCTATTCGATCCCGCAACTCAGAAATCCACTGCAAAGGTGGATCGTGCACTCATCCTTCCTGCGCGCGAATATCTCCGTGCAGAGACTTCGCCGGATGCGCTGGCGCCTATTCCGGTGGATGCCGAGTGGCGCGCACCGGATCTCTACCCCGACATGGACACCCTCTTCGACTACTTCGGCGAACGGCCTCTCTTGGTCCTGGATCAGCCGGTTGCGTTGAAGGAAGCCTGCGCAGACCTCTGGAGCAAAATCGATGACGGGTATCTCCGCCACGCCGATCGCGAAACGGTCATGCCCTACCCGTCCCCAGAACGGTTGTTTCTCTCCTGGCCGGAACTGATGGCTCGCACGAATGGCTGGCCCACACTCGCGCTCGAGCCGCTGACCGCGAGCGATGAGTCCTGGAGTCCGGTCCAGGCCTTTCCCGCTCAGACTCCGGGCAGCGCCGGACTCGGAGCTCGTGGAATGCCCTTCAGCCAGACGCTGGCCATCATGGATCGATTGCGGGAGGAATGCCGCATCGTGCTCGTCGCGCGTAGTCGCAGCCAAGTGGATCGCTTGTTGGCGCTCTTACGTGAACACGATGTGCCAGCGACGGAATGGACGGTAGGGGCCTGGACCGCGTCCAGTAAGACCAAAGCACCGTTTTACGCCTTGCACGGCGATTTATCGGCTGGCTTCCTCGCGCCGGATTTGCGAATGGCCGTTTTGACGGAAGAGGAGCTGTTTGCCAAAGGCGCACGCCACAAGCCGCAGGCAAAGAGCAAAGCGGCGACATTCCTGTCCTCGCTGGAGGATCTCAACGTGGGCGACTATGTCGTCCATGTCCAACATGGTATCGCCAAATATCAAGGACTCAAACGCCTCTCGGTGCAGGACTTCGACAGCGACTATTTGATTCTGGAATTCGCCGGCGGCGACACATTGTATGTCCCGCTGGAGCGGCTCGATCATGTGCAGCGATATAGCGGGGCGGACGGCCATGCACCGCGCCTGGAACGTTTGGGCGGCACCAATTGGGCCAAAACGACCGCGCGCGTG
This sequence comes from Nitrospiraceae bacterium, assembly GCA_036522375.1. GTDB lineage: Bacteria > Nitrospirota > Nitrospiria > Nitrospirales > Nitrospiraceae > Palsa-1315. The sequence continues at coordinate 2,477 of DATDFW010000133.1, read as the reverse complement.
AAGAAAGACATCGAAGAGATGGCCCACGAGTTGGTGGACCTCTATGCCAACCGTGAACTCGTGACGCGCCATGCCTATGGATTCGACAGCACGATGTACCACGAGTTCGAGGCAGCGTTTGAGTATGAGGAAACGGCGGATCAACTCAAAGCCATCGAAGACATTACACACGACATGGAGTCCAGCAAGCCGATGGACCGCCTGGTGTGCGGCGACGTCGGGTATGGAAAAACAGAAGTGGCTATGCGTGCAGCCTTCAAGGCGGTGGAAGATAATCGCCAGGTAGCGGTGCTCGTTCCCACGACCCTGTTGGCCCACCAACATTACGACAACTTCGCTGAACGGTTCGCACCGTTCCCGGCGCGCGTAGCCTTGCTGTCCCGCTTTCAATCGCCGAAGGAGGCCAAAGCCATTCTTAAAGATGTGGCTGCCGGCAACGTCGACGTGGTGATCGGAACGCACCGGCTCATTCAGAAGGACGTGGTGTTCCGCGATCTAGGTCTCGTGATCATCGATGAGGAACAGTGGTTCGGCGTCAAACACAAGGAACGATTGAAACAACTCCGCACCCAAGTCGATGTCTTGACACTCACGGCCACCCCCATTCCCCGCACGTTGCAGATGGCCATGGCAAGCGTGCGCGATCTGTCGATCATCGATACACCTCCGGCAGGCCGATTGTCCATTCGCACACAGGTCGTCCGATCGAACGACACACTCATCCGAGAGGCCATCCTGCGCGAATTGGGACGGGGCGGACAGGTCTATTTCGTCCATAACCGCGTCGAAACGATGGAGAAGACCGGAACCTGGCTCCAGCAACTCGTGCCCAACGCTCGCATCGTCATGGCCCATGGACAGATGAACGCCAAACCGCTTGAAGCCGTGATGTTGAAGTTCTTTCGCCGAGAAGCGGATGTGTTGATCGCCTCGGCTATTATCCAATCGGGAATCGACGTGCCCCATGCCAACACGATCTTCGTCAATCGTGCCGACATGTTCGGTCTCGCGCAGTTGTACCAATTACGCGGACGAGTGGGACGAAGCGGCGACCAGGCCTACGCCTATTTCCTCGTCCCTGATGAGGGACGGCTCAGCGACGACGCCCAGAAACGTCTCACCGCCATTCAGCAATTTACCGAGTTGGGAGCGGGCTTCCGCATCGCCGCGGCGGATATGGAAATCCGGGGAGCCGGCAACCTCCTCGGGAAACAGCAATCGGGGCATATCGCGGCCATCGGACTCGATCTGTACATGCAGATGGTCGAGCAGGCCGTCCAGCGTCTCAAAGGCCAGGTGGTGGAAGAAGAGCCGGACCCTACCCTTCGGCTCAACGTTTCCGCATTCATTCCCGATGAATACATCGTCGATCCTCACCAGCGCCTCTCGTGTTACAAACGCCTCTCGTCCTGTACTCAAGTCGGAGATCTCGCCTTACTCCATGGAGAGATACAGGATCGGTATGGGCTGGCCCCGGATCCTGTCGAGCGGCTGTTCGAAGTCATGCAGATCCGTCTCCAGGCCAAGGCCCTGCGTCTGACCTCGATCGAACTCAAACCCCACTCTGTCGTTGTCACGCTCGATGCCAAGAGCCGGGTTTCCAGCCAAGCGATGAGCAGGATGATGGACCTGTTCAAGAAACGGATGTGCTTCGTGTCTCCGCTGTCATTCGAACTCCAGATGCCGCATCAGGATTGGACTTCCATCTTTCGAGAACTCACCGCAACCTTGCAAAGCCTGGGGGGCTGTGATACCAACACCACAATGCCCCCGCAATCATCCCCCGAACAAGGTCTCGCGCGCCTATGACTCGAGCATCGAACGGATCCGGGAACGTCGTCGCCTTCCGCCTTGTCTCCCTCTTCGCCGGCATCATTTTTGGCGGCCTCCTACTGCTCACCGGCTGTGCGCCGCCGCCCGAGGAAGGCGTGCTGGCCCTCGTCAACGGCCGACCGATCACCCAGAGCGATTTCGACACCCGCTGGGCAGAACTGGCGGAAGCCACGAGGGCACGATATGAAAAAGAAGGAGGGAAGCGCCTCTTCCTCGACGAACTCATCACCCGCGAACTGCTCATGCAGGAGGCGCGCAAGCTGGGGCTCGACCAGAACGATTCCATCCGCGATCGAGCGCAACGCTACAAGGAACAACTGATTCTTGACGAACTCCTCAAGGATCGTATCAAGGCCAAGGTCGAACTCACAAAAGAGGAGTTGGACGCCTTCTACGAAAAGCATGCCCATGAACTCCTGACGCCATTGAAAGTGCGAGTGTGGCAGATGCTGCTGCCGAATGTATCCGCGGCAAAAGATCTCGAACATCAGGTAAACCAAGGGGGCGACTTCGCCAAGTTTGCTCAACGCTATTCCATCGACGGCAAGACGAAGGCGAACGGAGGTGATCTCGGTCCCTATCACCAAGGATTGGTCATCCCCGAAGTCGACGCCGTCATTCATACTCTGAAGCCTGATATGATC
>DATDFW010000132.1:0-8468 GCA_036522375.1 Nitrospiraceae bacterium | reverse complement strand
GTTATCTCTGCTCGTTAGAATCCAGCTAAGGTAATCGTGTATCCGAGACTTGGTGGCATTGTTATGGTATGTCGCATCGAATCGAATATGAATCGTCGGCTGATAAAGATGAAGCACTTTCTTGCGATGTCGGTGTTCTGTGTTGTTGGTGTGCTGGCAAATCCGTGTGGTGCACAGGCGCCAGCGGCAGCGCCCCCGGTTCAGAATCAAGCGGGGCAGTCCTTGCAGGTCGTGCCTAATGCCGTGGTTCCCGGCCAGGCCAACGCCGGGCCGACATCGGTGCCGGCACCCGGAGTTGGTTCCTCCGTAAGCTCAAGTACCGGGAAGAGCTTTGGTTCTGTCGGGCGAGGACTCCCTGGAATGCCTGGTGGTCCGCCGATTAAGGGATCGTTTGGGGTCCAGGATCCCTCAAGCCAGTTCATGACACCCCCGGTAATTCCACCGTTGCTGTGCGATCCGGCCGTGAATATTCCTTGCTAGGAGCCTGTCCGACATTGACCGTTCTACTGCAGCGAATGATTTGCGACTATCTGCGTCGTTCTCGACCCGAAAAAATCCTCAACGTATTCCAGCGAAGACGCCTCCGGTTTTTCCGGGCCTGCGGCCTTGCATCTGGCCGCACCTCCTTCGCCTCGTCACGAATGGCAATGTCGAACAGGCTCCTGCAGGATGCTGAAACAGTCCGCCAGCTGCGGGTTGGGCCGGTGAAAAGGTTGGTCTTTTTGAGCATCCTGCAACAGATGCTAGGGAGGATTCTGCGTGACGAATCACACTCCTGTCCTCGTTCTGCCCGGCTTTGGTAGTTCAGGGCCGCAACATTGGCAAACGCTATGGGAGTTCCACCATCCCGATTGGCAACGTGTGAATTTGGGAAATTGGAATGGTCCAGCCTGTGACGATTGGGTTTATGCGTTGGATATTGCGGTGCAGGCTTGTCTTTCTCCTCCCGTGCTCGTAGCTCATAGTCTCGCTTGTCTACTGGTGGCTCATGGGCCCATCGTTCATCACGAGTCCCGAAGGGTGCATTTCTCGTGGCGGTGCCCGATCCGCAGAGTGGCAGTTTCCCTGCCACGGCACGGGGGTTTGCTCCGGTGCCGCTGGCGCCCTTTATGTTTCGAAGTCTTGTGGTTGCCAGTGCCAACGACCCACTTGGATCGCTGACTCACGCCAAAAATTGTGCGATGGCTTGGGGAAGTATGTTTATTGATATCGGCCAGGCAGGACACATCAATGCCGACAGCGGGCATGGTGAATGGAAGGAGGGTTATGATCTGCTTCACCGATTCATGGCCGAGTAGGATGGTGAAACAGCTGTCTGTTTTACCCGCCCAGCCCCGGCGACTATTTCACTCGTCTGCCGGAGCATGCCAAGACACTCTTTGCTCCCTGACGTGCCTCTACCCGGGCGTCGTTCTCATCTCGCAGGGGGAATGATACGGTTTGGGGCTGTTGGGGTAGTTAAGGCTGAGTAATCTTCATCGAACAACAACGGATCGATCACACGTTGCGAGGCGACGGAGGAACAGCGTTGTCTTGACTCGGGTCGTAGTACGATATTATGATCGATCGTACATTAGTAAGGAGACGCTGATATGGCCACGACGACGATTTCGACTAAGTTCCAAGTTGTGATTCCGAAAGAAGTGCGGGACAAGCTCCACCTCTCTCCTCAGCAACGCTTACAGATAGTAGAGAAGGGCGGAGTGATCACATTGGTGCCGGAAGTGCCGCTTAAATCGCTCAAGGGTGCACTCAAGGGTATGTCCAGGACAGGTTTTCGGGAGAAGAAGGACCGACTTTGAAGGTAGTGCTGGATTCCAGCGGGTGGATCGAATTCTTCACGGGCGGACCATTCGCCGAACGATATGCCGCCTATCTCACCCCGCGGTATCAGCTCATCACGCCGACGATCGTCCTGTATGAGGTTTATAAGAAGATCAAACGGGAGAGAGGGGAAGAGACCGCGTTATTATTTGCCGGGCGGCTCAATTCGACACAGGTGATTCATCTAACGGAGTCCATCGCCTATCTGGCCGCTGATGTGAGTTTGAGACATGGTTTGGCGATGGCCGATGCAATTGTGTATGCCACAGCGAAAGATCAGGAGGCTCAGGTGGTTACGGGTGATGCGGACTTGAAGGATCTTCCTGGCGTGTTATACGTGAAGTAAGCGTCCAGGCAGTTCGTTCCTTCAAAGGCAACAAAGACTTCGACCTCTTTCCCTCTCCCGTCGCAAGCCCTTCGGTTATGGTTCGAGACGGACCACGTCCGGAGGCTGCTCAATGGGTTTCGGTCGGCTCGAACTGAAGTGCCATTCACGTCATGGGAGGCCCTGCCGGCTCTTGCGTTGCTCGCTATCAAATGGCACGAAGATGGGGGCCGAGCATGTTGGCATTGGGTCGTGTTTTGGCGAGGCCCTCGCGGACCTGTCGTGCTCGATTCGAAGCGCGCACTTCGATGCCACGTACGGACCGACTTCGGTCGTATGAGACCAAAATGGTGTAGGCCAGTTGACTCGATGTAGAAGGCGGCTGCAGTGAAAGCCGATGACTCTAGCCGATGACCAAACGCGTCCGTCTGATCTCTGATGGTAAGACTCGTTGTGCCTGGGTCGGTGGCAAGCCGCATTTCATTCGCTATCACGATCGAGAATGGGGTGTGCCGGTTCATTCCGATCGAAAACATTTTGAGATGCTACTATTGGAGGGAGCCCAGGCCGGCCTCACGTGGGAAACGATCTTGCTGCGGCGCGATGGCTATCGGCGGGCATTTGCGGAGTTCGATCCGAAGAAGGTGGCGCGATTCACTGCGAAGAAGAAAGCCGTGCTGCTGAAAAATCCCGGCATCATTCGCAACCGGCTTAAAATTGACTCGGCGGTGACCAACGCGCAGGCGTTTCTCTCTGTCCAGGAAGAGTTCGGTTCATTCGATCGATATGTCTGGCAGTTCGTCGGCGGAAAACAGAAATTGCCTCGTCGGCGTACGATGGCCGAGGTACCGGCAACGACACCTGAGAGCGATGCATTGTCGAAGGATCTCAAGAAACGTGGTTTCCGGTTTGTCGGCAGCACGATTGTCTATGCCTATATGCAGGCAGTGGGGTTGGTGAACGACCACACGACCGACTGTTTTATACAATCGCAACCAAGAACCACATCGTAAGCGCGCACCCATGCAGCTCCACCGTCCTCAAGACCAGCTTGCCGGCTGTGTCTGGCTTCCGCGTTTCGCAGATAAAGCGAGGCTATTTCTGGATCGGCGGCTTCCGTTTATTTATCAATTAGCCTTTGGCAGCCGATTCGGCGTAGACGGGTATTTTCTCCGGCATTTCGGTCTCACCATCGATCGGTTTCTCGACGCGGTTCGACTGTCAGCGGACAATGCTGCGTTGGCCAGGTGGTTTCTTGCGCTTCCCGGTGCCAGTCCCACGCGCATTGCTGAGTGGAACCGCTTCGCCATGTCGCTCGGTACCAAGGGACATCCAGGCTATCTCACGCGTCACTTCGCCAAGTGGCTGTTCTATCCCAAATCGGTGAGTTCTCCAGTCGAGAGCATTTTTGAGGCAATCGACCAGGACGAGCATTAAATGGGAATGTCCCCGCACAAGTTGGAGAGCCTCTGGTTTATGTGCGTTCGTTCCGTGAACAAGATTAGTATGTATACGGATTAGAGCAGAACCAGAAAATCTTGAGATGACGAACGGTACCGGAGTATCTTGTTCGAAGGGAATGATCATCTCCTAGTTTGACAGCAAGAGGGATGGCAACGAGCACGATCAGCGTGCGCTGCTGCATCGCGGGCGGTGGGCCGGCTGGGATGATGCTCGGGTTGTTGCTTGCCAGGGCCGGTGTCCCGGTGCTCATACTCGAAAAGCATGCGGATTTCCTGCGTGATTTTCGCGGAGACACGCTGCATCCTTCGACCTTGGAAGTCATGCATGAGTTGGGGGTGCTCGATCGGTTCCTCACGCTGCCGCACCAAAAAGTTCTCCGCCTGAACGGGCAATTCGGTGATGTCGCCTTTACCTTCGCCGATTTTTCGACGCTCCCTGTGCGTTGCCCCTACATCGTCTTCATGCCCCAGTGGGACTTCCTCAGCTTCCTGGTCGAGGAGGGCAAACGGTATCCCTCTTTTCAACTCCGCATGAGTGCAGAGGTGACGGATCTCATCCGGGACGGGGATCACATTACCGGGCTCACCGTCAATACGGGAGAAGGAGCGCTGGAAATTCGCGCCGACTTGGTCGTCGGCGCCGATGGCCGGCATTCCGTGGTGCGCAAACGGGCTGGCCTTTCGATCGAAGAATTGGGGGCGCCAATGGATGTGCTCTGGTTCCGACTCTCGCGGCAGGCTGGCGATCCTGTCGATCCAATGGGCCGATTCGACCGCGGCCGCATCTTCATCATGTTGAACCGCGGAGACTATTGGCAATGCGGGTTTGTGATTGCCAAAGGTACCCGCGGTCACATCGAATCGCAGGGGTTGGTCTCGTTCCATGAGCGCGTGGCGCAGTTGGCGCCGTTTGCATCGGATCGCGTTCACGAACTCCAAAGTTGGGACCCGATCAAGCTCCTCTCCGTGCAAGTCGATCGATTGAGGCAGTGGTACGGATCGGGGTTGCTCTGCATCGGCGATGCAGCACATGCTATGTCACCGGTCGGTGGTGTCGGGATCAACCTGGCTATTCAGGATGCGGTCGCGACGGCAAATCTTCTGAGCGCGCCCCTACGTGCGGGACGACCAACAATTCAGGACCTCCAGCGGGTCCAGCAGCGGCGCGAGTGGCCGACCCGCATGACGCAACGAGTGCAGCTCGCAATTCAGAATCGCGTTATCGGTCGCGCTCTGACCGATGAGGATGGATTTTCACCGCCCTTCCCAATCCGGTTGCTGGCGTGGCTTCCATTCCTCCGCCGGATTCCTGCTCGAATGATCGGACTCGGATTCCGACCGGAGCATGTGCAGACGTCTGACACCAAGACGTTGCATGTGTCAACAGCGGACGTATAGAGATCCTGCTTCGTAGTCCACTGGGCTAGGGTGATCGCCTACTCTTGCTGCTGGAAGTTGTATTAATTGGAGTTGTCCGATGAACTGACAAATGCCTTGCGGTAGGTTGTCACTTTTTCGAGATAGTGGCGGGTCTCGATGTACGGCAGGTTCGCTCGCAGTTGGTCATAGACAACGGCAGGCATGAGACCATTGATCTGGTTGACGGCGGCCACACGATCGCGCGAAAAGGTGCGGAACACGTTGCTCGGGCCGGTATTGTATGCCGAAATGACGCAGTATTCGCGCGAGACCTGATGGTCAATCGCTTCGAGCTGGCTGAACATCAAGACGTTGAGATAGGCCGTGCCCAGCTCCACATTATTCTCAGGGTCGAACAGATAATCGCGGGAGGGGGCGATGTCCTGCCCTTTTGCCCTTCGATAGGCTTCACGGCCTCCGCTAGTCGGCACGAGCTGCATGAGTCCATAGGCCGGCGCCGAACTGACGGCGTAGGGATTGAAGTTGCTTTCCGTGCGAATGATCGCGAAGACGAGACTTGGACTAATCTTGTACTGCTCGGCGAACTGTTGAACGACCGCACGATATTTCTCGGCTTGTTTCTGCGAAAGGTTGGCCGCCATTTTTATCGTGACGTAGGTTGCCGTCTTCTTCGTCCCTTCCCGGTCAACTTCCCGCGTGCCGGACTTGCTGGTAAGCAGATGCTCTGCGAACGGCTCCGCGTCGCTCGGCGTACGAATCGCTTTACCTTCTTGGTCGAGGACCAATCCAAGGAGGTAGGGCTCCCTGTCTCCGGTCAGCACGATCTCCTTATCGGAAAACAAGTCGACGGCTCGTGGGTCTTGCGGTGTCAGCAGCGTCGTCACAATGGCATTTCTTAAGCTGCGCCGTGGATCTTGATCGTCAACCGTTTCGACGAGAATGTCGCCCTTGTCGAAGTCGACGATCGCGCGACTCTTGTAGTTTTGCGTGTACTTCACATATTTCTTCTGCTCGGGCAGTTTGACTTCTTTCTTTCCCCATGTCTCGCCAACCTTGCCGCCCAGGGCTTCGTAGAGGGCTTTGAAATCACGCTGGGCGGCTCGGAGGTCTCTGACCAATGCCTCGGGATCGCGGGCATACTCATTGAGCCGGCGCTTGGCGATCTGTGACGGATCTTTTCCCTCGGCGAGATCGATGATGGTCTGGCCGGTTCGGCTCTTTACGGCACGTTCAGCCGACGTGAGGACCCGGTTGGTTGTCTCACAGCCGAATGTGATCAAGGCGAAGGTAAGGATCAACAGCGAGGGGAGCGATGCTGATGGACGCATGGCGGCATTGTACAGATTTTGACGTGACCTGCAAGATCATCGCTCAGCTTGGCGCTGAAACAATTTGTCGACCTGGATCGAAAGGTTAAGGTCCAGGCTGAGACTGAGATAAAGAAAGCCAGATCTTTGCTCAACCTTGACCTCAACCTCAGCCTACTTCGCGCGTCGAGCCTGTTAAGATTGCGGTTGGCCGGCTGACTCCGTCTGTTTTACCTCGAGTTCGGTCCAGCGGTTATAGAGCCGCTCCGCGGCTGTGCGGGCTGCGTCCAGCGCCTCGGATCTTTCTTGTAGCGCTACCGCATTGGAGGCGATGGCGGGATCTTCCACTGCGGCCTGACAGGCGGCGATGGTTTCCTCGGCCTGGAGGATTCGCTGCTCCATCTTCGCCCACTCCTTTTGTTCCCGATAGGACAGGCCTGCTCGTTTGGTCTTCGGAGTTGATTCCGTCTCGGGGCGGGACGCTTTGGAGGGGCGTGATGCCGATGTACGAATCTGCTCTGCCGTCTTGCGTGCTTGTGCGGATTCCCATTGCGCATAGTCGGCGAACCATTCGGTCTGTCCTGTACCGTCCAGCGCGAGCAACATGGTGGACACGCGATCTAAGAGCCATCGGTCGTGAGTCACCAACATCAACGCGCCGGAGAACTCCATCAGACTGTCCTCCAACACATCGAGTGTCGGAATATCCAAGTCGTTCGTCGGTTCGTCGAGGATCAAGAGGTCGGCCGGTTGGAGCATCAGCCGTGCGATGAGAAGTCGCGCCTGTTCGCCTCCGGAGAGGCGGGAGACCGGGAGATCCAACTGCTCAGGCCGGAAGAGAAACCGTTTCGCCCAGGAGACGAGATGCACCGAGCGGTCTTGATAGACGACCGAGTCGCCGTGCGGGGCGAGGGATCGACGGAGTGAAAAGGACTGGTCGAGCGATTCGCGGTGCTGCTCGAATGTGACCACGCGCAATTTGTCTGCCCGGGTGATGGTGCCTGAATCCGGCTTGAGTGTGCCGGCCACTAATTTGAGCAGGGTACTCTTTCCGCTGCCATTCGGACCCAGCAATCCAAGCCGCTGCCCCGGTCCGAGCAGCAGATCGAGATCGTTGATGATCTTTCGCCCGCCGAGCGATTTGCAGAGTTGCGTGGCCTCGATCAACAGTTTCGACCTGCGTCCTGATGCGGTGAAATTGATGCCCGCCGGGCCCTGATCTTTCCGGGCGTCGGCGCTGTTCAGCTCTTCAATTAAACGTCCGGCTGAGTCGATCCGCGATTTGGCTTTTGTGGTGCGGGCTTTGGGGCCGCGCCGGAGCCACTCCACTTCGCGTCGGACACGATTCGCTAATGACGCCTCGTAGTTGGCCTGCGCGTGGCGCGCGGCATCCCGCTGTTCCAGGAAATCGCTGTAGTTGCCTTTGGCTTCGAACACCCCGCTGGGATAACTGCGATTGAGCTCGATCATTCGCGACGTCACGGATTGCAGAAAACGCCGATCGTGGCTCACGACGAGAAACGCGCGGGCTTCAGCCAATAACAACCGCTCCAGCCATAGGATGCCTTCGACATCCAAATGGTTGGTCGGCTCGTCCATCAACAGGACGTCCGGTTCCAGCATCAGCGACCGGACGATAGCCAAACGTTTCTTCCACCCTCCGGAAAGCGTGGACGTCGATTGATCGTTTGCGAGAAATTCTCCCAGGCTAAGTGCTGTGGAGATGCGGCCGCTATGGTCATGGGGGTCAAGACCTTCGTCGATGAGGATCTGTGAGAGCGATTCCTCGATCGTATGGGCTTCGTCAAGTGACGGCTCTTGCGGAACATAGCCGATGCGAAGTTGCCGGCGCATCGACCTGGTGCCTTCATCTGACTCTTCAAGTCCTGCCATAATCTTCAGCAGGGTCGATTTTCCGGAGCCGTTCGGCCCAACCAATCCGACATGGTCGCCCTCGGCCAACCCGATCGATAACTCAGCAAACAACGGTTTCACCCCGTAACTTTTGCTGATGGACTCGCAGCTCAAGAGAATTGTAGGTGGCATAGCTCTATCGACCGAATGACTGCATGATTGATCAGTTGATAAACGATCGGGCAGGACTGTTCAGACCAGGCTGGATCGCAATGGCATCAGTCTACGGGGTGGAAGGCGGAACTGCAAGTGGGG
>DATDFW010000131.1:0-2131 GCA_036522375.1 Nitrospiraceae bacterium | reverse complement strand
CTGCCTCAGACATCAACAAGCGGACAAACGGCTGAAACACTCGATTGCGTTGGGTCAAAGGGATCCCGATCCCCTGATCTTCCACGGAAAATACAACCAGAGGACCCTCTACACGCCCGCTGATCCTCACCACGGGTGATTCTCCAGCCCTTGTGAACTTCAGTGCGTTCGAGACGAGGTTGTCGAATATTTGTCGGAGATAGGCACCATGACAGGCGACGAGCGGCAACCCCGGTTCAATGTGTACCACAGCATGGAGCCGCTCGATCTCACCAGCTTTGGCTTTCAACATCTCATCAATAATCGCAGTCGGATCGACAGCCGTGATGGCACCCTGATCAGCCCCGACTCGAGCCACCGTCAGGATCCCTTCGACTCGTTGAACAAGATCCCTGCCATTCTCTTCGATAAGAGAGAGCCACCGGTTCGTCCGGGCATCAAATTGACGACCGTTCTGCTGGACAAGTAACCGTGCGAGTTCTCCCATGCGAGCTCCCGGCCCCTTGAGATCGTGAGCTAAAGTTTCCGCAAGATGCTCGAGCTGTTGGAGGCGTGCAGCTAACCCACGTTGCCGCTGCTCCGCGGCTTCATACAAGCGCGCGTTCGAGATAGCCAGGGCAGCCTCCTGGGCCAATCCTTCGGCCAGGCGCAGATTCCACTCCTGTGGTCCCCGGGGTCGTTCGGCCAGAAGCGACAGGACGCCGAACGGAATCCCCTGCGCCACCAGGGGAATGGCCAACATACTGTCTCCAATCAAATTGCGCCGCAACACTTCAGGCCGCTCGTCAGAACGAAACCGTTCCCCTGTGGATACTTCGCGCGTCTCAAATGCTTGAACACAGACAGGAAGTTCTTCCCATAGCATGACCGATTTCTTCAGACGGTCATCCCATTCGCCGGATGCAGCTTCAACCACCCAACAACCCATTCGTTCATCACGAAGGAGCACGAGACACACATCCGTTTGCACCAATTCCACTGCCCGGTCCGTAATGCGACGGAGCACCCCGTCCAGACCGTCTGGGCCGATTGTGTTGATCTCTTGACCGATGGCGAGGAGCACTTCGACCTCTCGGATGTGCACCTCAATGCGACGAGCCATGATGAGGTAGGCCTCCGCCAATTGACCGAGTTCGTCTTTCGTGCCTCGACTCGCGGCTAACAGCTCGGCAATCTCGGCCACATCAACGTGCGCTCCGATCCTGGAAGTAGCGGACTGAAGTCGGGTGATCGGATCCGAGAGAGAGCGTGCCAGAACGCGCGAGATAATCCATCCCAGCGCAACCACGCCGGCCAGCGTGAACCACAGTCCGACAAACGTCCGCTGCGACAGCGCATCCGCTTGTTCGTTCAACGAATTCCGTTGCCGCATCAGGCCATCCTCGACAGTCCGGAGGTCTGCACGTAGGAGATCGGACCGTCGGAGCCCTTCACCCGACCGCACATACGCTAACGCCTTGTCCGCCAGTCCCTTCTGAATGTCTGCGATCAGTTCCTGCTTTGACCCCAGCAGGTCTTTCAGCTGTCGCTCGATCGAAGCGAGTTGGTTCGGAGAACCGGATAGCTTTGCCAACGACGTTGAGGCATCCGACAGCGCCTGGTTAAGCTTCACTTCGGCTTCGACCATCGGAGCGAGAAAGGCGGGTTGCTGGGTCAAGACATAGCCACGAAAACCGTCTTCGATATCGACGGCGAGTCGCCCCAAGAGATGGACCTGTCCATCAGCCAACATGAGGTCTTGCTTTTGTTGTTGGAGCGAAAGCAACTGTTGGACAACATACAGGTGAACGGCAATGCCCGCACTGAGCGGCACACAGAGCAACAAGAGCATCACCCATACCTTGTGCTGAATGCGGAGTTGATTCACCCACTGTAGGCTCATGGGGTGACGTCCTCTCCTTCGTTACAACGTGTAGGAGGCTGCAGGGCCATTGCGGGGCCATTACTGTGGGCTTTTGGAGAAGGAAATGTCAAGGTCGAGGATCCCAGTCGATGACTCCCCTGAGTACAACCTGTGAGACAGGAAGTAGATTGAAGGGGCCAAGGCCTTCACCCAGATCAGTGGCAGCCGTATAGTACCGCCTACCACAGAAAATGAGAAACCCCGGTCAGGCATCAGGCCTGACCGGGG
>DATDFW010000130.1:0-3676 GCA_036522375.1 Nitrospiraceae bacterium | reverse complement strand
GTAGACTGTTCGGCCCCCGTTCGATATTGCATACCGCAGGAAGATTCGTCCGTCCTTGCGGTAGACATCCTCCACGATGATCTCGACTTTTTGGCGGTTCTTCGAGGAACCAACTGTCCTGACCGGCGTGCTTTCCATCAGCATGGCGGCGGGCACCTTGGGCTGTTCGATGAGGGATGGTGGCTGAGGAGGATCTTCGCGTTTCGCCACGGGCTTGGTTGGTTCCTCGTCTATTGCGAAATGCATCTGATCAACAGATTCAGCCGACACAAGTTCGTAGCTCTGACGGCCCGACTCCGTCCAGATGAACAAGTTGGTCGCGGCGTTGGGTTCGAGGGGCTGCACGAATACCTTGTTCTCTCGCCACTCCACTTTGAAGTTCGAGCTGCCCACGGCAACTTCCTTCACAGGCTCGTTGAACTCGAGGACGCTCAGATGGTTCTGGGTTGTGGCCAACCGGGTGATCTTCATCCTGTCTGCTTTCTGCGTCTCGATCTTCTGGCCGAAAACGGCAAGCACTGCGAATGCAGTGATGATTAGAATGCGTTTCATTGGCATTGCTCCTTCATTTCCTTCTCTCCTCAACACCCCTTGGGGAGGTCCAATTGCGCGGAGCCTCCCCTTGGGCGCTACTTCTCGTCCAGTTTGGGTTTCGTGACTTTCGGTCGCAGCCGGGAACCTGGAAGCTCCAGCCTGCCGTCCCTCACTTCTGCCCGCCCGGACTCAAACTCAACGGGATGCATCCGTTGAGACCGGCCATGGTCGTAGATTAGGTCGCCATCCCTCGTGACCTGCATGAGGAATGTCTCCCTCTCGACTACCTGGCCCTGTCCGTCATCGATTTCATCCAGCAGATAGACATTGCCGTCTTCGTCGATCGACACCTCGCCCGTCACCAGATCCGGAATGGCGACCGTGACCCGACGGCCACCAGTACGCTCCGCGATCATGTTGACGAGTTCTTGCGGAAATGCGTAGAACACGATACTTCCGGTACTCTTGCTCCCCTTGCAGGTGATTGCGTAGAGAGCGGCGAGCCAGTCGAACGCGTTCGCCGACTTCCGTTCGGCCCACTTCCGGACGAGATGAATCATGTTCCTCATCTCCTGCCGGGAGCGTTCCTCGTACCAGTGCAGCGCAGCTTTCGCCTTGTTCCGCGCCTTGAAAGCCTTGCGCCTCGCGACCAAGTCGTCGAGGGCGCAAGCGTTCACCGCGGCGTCGGCATCGGCCACGGCCCGCCGGTATTTCTCGCGCTTCTCCAGGATCAAGGCGATGTTCACACCGTAGATCCTCGCGATCTGCCCAGCCTCCATGTACATCTCACGATCGAATCGCCCGTTGACGATCAGACCGCGAAAGTCCGCGAGAGGACGGACATCACTAAAGAAGTCGTCGAGTTCCTTGCGAAGCATGTTGTACAGCTTGCCGATCCTGTCCGTGGGGCTCACGGCCAGATGCAGAGGCAGGTCGCCTACACGCTTTTCGTCCTTCACCCTGAGCCACGGAGCGGTGACGATCTGTTTGCGAACGCCGGCTATCACCTCCTGGTTGGGCAGCGTCCCATGCTTCAGGGCATCGAGGGCCGCCTGGAGTTCCTTCGCCAGCATTTCCGATAGATCAGGCCGACCCTCAGCCAGGCAGGACGTCATAAGGTCAGTGATGATCCCGATTTCGTTCCCCTTTGCTGAAACTGCGACCTGTGGCAGGTTCCACCACGCCGAGCGTCGCTTCTTCCGCTTGTCCTTCTCGTTCGAGAAGGTCTCACGGTGATTGAAGCGATCCTCGACCCATCGGGGAAATCGGTTCTCCTCCACCACGCAGACAACATCGAAGTCGTAGTCTCCCCCGTTTTTCGCTGCCGTCTTCGAGTGAAGGGTAATGGTGTGTTCCAGGACTAGTTGCCGGCTCACGATCTCCTCGACGGCTGGCTGTTCCGACATCGAACAGCCCTGCCGAGTGAGGTCGCTCGTCAGTCGGGTAACCAGATCTTGAAGGTGGAGTTTTTTCAGCGGAAGCAGATCGTCCTTCGCCCGAATCGGATAGCGCACCTCCAACACCCGCGCCGAGTCGAGGCTCGTGATCGCGGTGTTCTCGGGTATCCAATCCGAACCGCTAAAGACCCTTCCGTTGTGCAGCACCAGATAGCCGTCGTCAGCCAATGCGAAGGCCGGTAGCCGGAAGCCACCTGCCGTGCACAGCTTGTACGCCCACCGGCACAAGATCCGCTGGAGCTGGTTGTTGATGAATGGGAACTTTACGAGCTGACCACTTCCATCAGCCTTCAAGACCGCTTCCACCACCGTGCGCTCAGCGGACGTGTATTCGGCGTCTTCGGATCCCTCGTCTCTTTGCACCGGTCGCGCCGCATTCGAGGTTCCGAGAATCCGAAAGAGTTCTTCGAAGTTGTTCTCATCGACTGTGGTCTTGAGTTTCCGCACTTGCTCGAGCGCATGCGGTATCACTTCCAGATCGATGGTCGACTCCGGAGCGTGAGTCAAGAGTGTGTAGCTGGACTCGTATTCCAACGGCCGCGACACTTCCCGGATGCCCAATACCACAGGTCCCCGGAACAGTTGCGCGTCGCCAGCACAGAGCCTCACTAGAATTGACTTTTCCGGAAGCGCAGGCTTCAGGGCGCTCTTCGGCAGGATCATGTCGGCGCCGATGTGATCAGCGACGTCATTCTCCATTACCTTGAAGCTGCCTTTGGCCTGAATCCGGTTGAATGCGAGACGGAACTGGTAGAAGTGACGATCGGGGAGGCCCAGCCGCTCAAACAGCGTGCGACGGATCCACCCACGACAATCATTCGTGCCAAGAGAGTGGTCTTCGACGACGAGTACAGTTGCATCAGGCTCCTCGATCCGCACCTTGCATGGCGAAACGAGAATCCCGAAATACGTGACTGCCGCCTCAGGCCATTGCTGGAACCGGTCCGCGATCGTCCGCTCGAATTCCTTGTTGACGGCATAGTATCTACCGTTTTTCGCGGAACCCGAAGCGCCGATGAGACGATACTCCACCCCACCGACGGTGAACTTCGCGAGAGCTTGTTCCACCTTGGCGCGCCCATAATCGTCGAGCTCCGCTCCCGGAATTTCAACTGTGGCCACGCGGATTCCCGGATACAACGCATCCAGGAGCGTGTTGTCGAGTTGTCCTTGCCGGGTCAGTTGCATCGACTTCTGAGCGACCGTTCCTTCCTCATCGATTTCCAACGCCATCACTGGCAATTGGGATGTAACTATCGTTTTCATTGGGCATCTCCTTATCTGTTTCTGTTGAATGAAGCAACAGACAGACAGGAGCCCCGTCTCCGGTGCCCTCCCTCCGCCTGTTGCCGTGAACTTGAATCAAGTTCCCGGGTGCCAGGCTCGGAGAGCCGTCACCGGGTTATTGCTTTTCTACGCTGCCTTGGACCTGTTCACCACCTGCGACAGCCTCCACCTGTCGGTGAGGGTCTCTTTCAAGCGGTCTACAAGATCAGGGAGCGCTTCCACCACTAAACCGAAGACGATGCCGCCGACGAACAACAGACGCTGTTGCCAGGTCATGCCGGCGCCGATGAGCATCGCGGAAACGATTACGAGCAGTGTTGCCATCTTATTTTTCAAAATGGTTCCTCTCCTTTTCTGTCTGTTGCCAGAACAGCAAGGAGACCGCTGGTGCGGGCCTC
>DATDFW010000129.1:0-3372 GCA_036522375.1 Nitrospiraceae bacterium | reverse complement strand
AGAGGGTCGAGGTGATCTCACCCAGCGAGCAGCAACGGTTCGTAGCCCTTCTGAACTTTGTCCTGGCCGGTGGCCGTCAACGTCGCCATCGTCCGGCCATGGAACGAGTTCTTCATCGTAATGATCTCGAACCGCCCTGCTCCATATTTGTCATGAGAATAGCGACGGGCCAGCTTGATCGCCGCTTCGTTCGCCTCTGCCCCGCCGTTGCAAAAGAATACCTTGTCGGCAAAGGAATGTTCTAACAGCATCTGCGCTAGCTTCACTTGTGGCTCAGTGTAGTAGAGGTTTGAGGTATGGATCAGCTGCGCCGCTTGGTGCTGGATGGCGTGAACCAGATCCGGGTGGCCATGCCCGAGGACATTCACGGCAATTCCGCCGACGAAATCAAGGTACTCTCGCCCCTCAAGGTCGTAGACCTTCGTCCCATGCCCCCGCACGATCGAAAGCGGTTGACGCGTATATGTCTGCATCAGGTATCGTGCAGCATCCAGCTTCAGTTCTTCTGTCGGCATAATGAACGTATCCCTTTGTAAAGTAAGGGAAGGTAGCATAGGCCTGTCCATGGAAGCAACTTGAAATGAGGGTGGGAATATGAGACGCCGAACCGCCGCACTTCTATACAGGGTGTGTCGTTATTGTGCTATTCTCTCGTCGATGAAATGCTGCGCACAATGCCAACAGCAGAATCAAGAAGACGCGAAATTTTGCTATCAGTGCGGGAGTACGTTGACTGTCGAGACTGAAACACCGATCGCCACCCCTGTCACCCCTGCTGCAACACATGCCGATGAACATCTCTGGCAGCAATTCATTGGTCCCCACGCCGATCATTATCTGAAATGTTTTAAAAAGTTCGGGCTGGGAGAAGAACCGAGGTTCGCCCTGACGTGGAATTGGCCTGCCTTTCTGTATATTTCCTTCCTTTGGTTTCTTTACCGAAAAATGTATGTCTATGCGCTGGTCTACGCACTCGGTCCGATGATTTCGACCTACTTGACCGGCGACATTACCGTGGGGCTGATCTGGAGCATCATGGCCGGAGCCACAGCGAACTATATTTACTACTGGCACTGCCGCGAGCACATCGGTCAGATCAAGAAGGGTGCGTGGACGGATTCTGCGAAACAGGACGAAGCCCTGAAGGAAGCAGGAGGCGTCCAGCCCTATATCATCTACGTCGGCATCGTCCTCTATATGCTGTTCTTTTTGACGATGATTAAAATGGTTCAGGAGGGGCCACCGGACGGAGACCGCCTACCAGGAAAACCGGCGAAGCCCGCTGCGACAAGCAGCGTGTAACAAGCAGAGAAGAGAGCACTCCAGTCTGTTGGGAGTGCATGTCCTGCCAACCAATGAAGAACCCCTGACGTGATGTCGCCAGTTCGGTTGGCTCCTTCGACTGAAAACCTCTACATCGGTCGTTGATTTTCCATTGCGGACATGCGAACGAGAAACGTAACACGACTGTTCATTGCTTCTTGCTCTTTCACTTCGTGTGGTGATCCTTTATCCTGTGCCGTATTGCTCGATCATGTGACTGATTAGGAGGAGCTGGGTATGGCTCGATTGATTCTGCTTCGTCATGGCGAGTCGCAATGGAACTTGGAAAATCGTTTTACCGGCTGGGTCGATGTACCCCTGTCTCCACGAGGCATTCAGGAGGCTAAACACGCAGGGGAGACACTCCGAGGCTTTACGTTCGATCGTGCGTTTACCTCTGTGCTCGTGCGCGCAAAGGATACCCTCAGGCTGGTACTCGACGTACTCGGTCAGTCGAACATCCCGATCGAGAAGGACAAGGCCCTTAATGAACGCATGTATGGCGAGTTACAGGGATTGGACAAGGCTGAAACTGCAAAAAAGTACGGCGAGGCACAGGTAAAGATCTGGCGGCGGAGTTACGATGTACGCCCCCCCGGGGGAGAGAGCCTGAAAGACACTGCGGAGCGTGTGTTGCCCTACTATGAACAGACCATCAAGCCTTCTCTCCTGAAAGGTGAAACGATTCTCGTCGCAGCGCACGGAAACAGCTTGCGGGCCCTGATCATGGAGTTAGAGCAGCTCTCTCGGGAGCAAGTGCTGGAATTGAATATTCCAACAGGTGCGCCGCTGTTGTATGAGTTGGACCAGAAGGGGAAGGTCGTCGATCACCGCTATCTCTGACTTATCGAGTCGGGTGAGGAACTCTTATCCTACGTCTTCCAGTAACCGTCCATAGGCGTCGACTGGTACAAAATCAATCAGGAGGGTCAAGATATTACGCCGCTCTGCTTCTGTGACCAGGTGGTTCTCCTCCATCAACGCGGCGGCTTCCGCACTTACCGCAAGAGGGCTCACCCCATCCTCAACCAAACGACTATACAGACGACGGCGTTCCTGCCATGCCCTGAGGTAGTCGCTCCACGCAGCTGAACCGATGGTAATGGTCGTTCCCCATCCGGCTTCCATCGCATCCAAGATGAGTTCCGACAGCGCGGACTGATATTTTTCAGGAATGTGTGCCTCAATGGCTGCGAAGATCCAAAACAGGTTCAGCGAGAGCACTTCTTGTGTAATCGCATGAGCCTGTTCCACCGTCGCATCAATTCCATATTCTTCTAGTTGCTGAACAGACACGCCGATCGGCATCGTTGCAATGAGCGCAGCCGCTGCTTGCTTCGGGGTCATTGAGTTGCTTGACATACCTCCCTCTCCTTCACCTATGGTGTCAGAGCGTACTTTACTGCCGGCATCAGGCTCAAGCAACTTGTCCCGGTCTGCCCTCTGTGTTACAGTCCGCCGGCATGTTTCTGAAGATCGCCACCATATTTTCAGGATGGACCTATGCCGCCATGCTCTTGATCATTTTGGCCACTGGCATTGGCCTGTCTGCACCGCGGGTACAGGCGGAGGAACAGCGTTGGGGATTCAGGAGCGACCTGGGTTTCACAGCAGGAACGGTCAATGGTACGGTGTTCACCATGGCAGTTGGCGGTGACTACTACGTCGATCGAAACTTTTCTTTCGGACCGATGATGCAGATCAGCCCGATGGGCGACCTCTTTCAAGTCTCCTTTGCTGGAGTCGGCCGCTACTATTTTCGCCTCGATAACGGCATCAATCTGGTCCCCTTGATGGGACTCGGCTTAATCCATGCAGACCTAGACCGCGGCAGCGGCCCTGGAAGAATCGATCGCAACGACACGAGCTGGTACATCCCCCTTGGTGCTTCACTGGAGTACCAGACAGCACACAATCTTGCCTTGACGTCGACATTGATCTTCAATCTCCATAACATCGACCTCTCGCCATCACTCCAAGAAAATGACCGCACGAGTGTCGCCCTGCTGTTTGGTTTTCGCTTCGGCCCCTAACGCAAGACCGCCCCTT
>DATDFW010000128.1:0-4675 GCA_036522375.1 Nitrospiraceae bacterium | reverse complement strand
GTTTTCTTTCGTGTCTTTCCTCTTCCGTTCTTTGCTGAGGCACCCGCTTTAGCCATCAGTTGCTCCTTCCGTTAGAGAACCTGCGCGCTCAAGTCTTCCCAGTCGATCGAGCTTTCTTCCGCTTGGGGAAATATCTCGCCCTCCTCCTCTTCAATATGCGCATTGACGAGGTCCCCAAGCACTTTAAATTTGGCATCGAAGTGTTCGTCATGTGTTCTCAACTTTTTTAGTTTTGCCACCGTACCACTAGGTTCGATAGTCATGACCTGGTGAAGTCCCTGGCTTTTCCGGTTACTCGGGTTGTGGCCAGTGTC
Source organism: Nitrospiraceae bacterium (assembly GCA_036522375.1). Lineage (GTDB taxonomy): Bacteria > Nitrospirota > Nitrospiria > Nitrospirales > Nitrospiraceae > Palsa-1315. Next base: position 4,361 of record DATDFW010000128.1, on the reverse strand, counting down.
TTCGCCTGTTGCCTTACGATAGAAAGGGACCATGGGCTGTTGCTCTGCCAGCAGCATGTCCATTCAGGGAAGGTGCAATGCGAATTACGTTGTCATGTTTCTATGTGCCTAGAGCTGGTGATGCACAGTGGATCTGATTCGCCAAGCTCAAAGTTCTGAGGCTGCAAGCAATCGGAACGACGATGACGATAGGAGCGTAAAGATCAAGGGCGGCCCAACCAAGCGCGACCAGTTCCCCCCATCATTTGGAACCGATAGTCGATATATCAAGCAAGAGAGACGTGGATGGGAATGCTGGTCTGAATGTCTGTCAACCTCATTCGGTACGAGCATGCCACAACTAGGTGCCTACCTAGTTCCACTCGCTCGTAAGCTCGCATAACGTTTTTCATAATGAGACTGAGGTCTAACCGAGGAGGTTATATGTGTTCACGATTTAAAATCTTTCGTGCCATGTTTTGTATGTTGTTCGTGCTGCTGATAGCCGGCTGCCAGTCTACCACGGGAAAAACTGCCGGCCAGACGATCAGTGATGCGTCGATTTCGACCGCGGTGCAGATGAAGTTGACGAGGGACCGTCTCTCGAACTTCTCACGCATCGATGTCGATACGGAGCGTGGCATCGTGAATCTGAGTGGGGTCGTGGAGACAGAGGCACAGCGGGTTCAGGCAGCACGCCTCGCGCAGCAGGTGCAGGGTGTGGTCAAAGTGAATAATAATTTGCAGATCCAGACGCCTCCCGCCGGCAAACCGTCCCATGCAGCCCGGCCTGATGACATGAAACCCGGTCATGCGGAGCGCTCCATGAGGTCAGCGGGTCAAAATGAGATGACCATGCAGGAACAAGGGATTCGGATCATCAAGGGTGAAGTGTTACGAGTTGAAGGTGAAAACTATGTTGTGAAGGGACCGGACGGAAAGGAAGTGAGTTTCCGCGCCGACACGACGACCATGAAGACGGAAAAGATTCAATCAGGAGACCGGATCGAGGCCAAAGTCGACGACAAGAATCATGCGCTATCGCTGCTCCCAGCCCCCTGAACTCGGTACTGTTGTGTTAAAGAGGCCTCGGAGTAATTTGGGACGGCATAGGATCGTGATTGCATCTTCAAACAATTGAGGGATAAGGCTGGCCGGTCAGGATTGGGGGGAGGCGGATTGTGAAGGGACAGACATGTCGGTTTTGTCCATCAGATGACGAGAAGTTTCTCGAGACAAGGAGGTAAGTAATTCCCGTATCGTTGCCGCTGCGCTTGCAGTGTTCTGGGCTTCGCGCTTTAGGTGCGGGGCTCCTGCGACGCCGCGCCTGGCGAGATCACTCGCCATGTCAGAACCCTCTTCCAAAGCCACCACCGCAGCCCAGAGAATACGTTCCCGCGTTTCTGCATGGTAGGCGAGGAACGACTCCGGAGAATACCGATGCCCGACTCGGCAGCGATATTCTTTCATTGGTCCTTGAGCAAATTCCGAAATCGGCCCACGGCATTCCGGGCAAGTCAGATCTGTGCGGCTCGATTGTATTTTCATACTTTGTCTCGCTTTCTCGTCTGGGACTATGACAGGCTGTCCGGCCAAGTCCGTCAGTAACGTGGCAATGTCCCGCAGCGGAACTACATAGTCGATTGAGACATTGTCCTTGGCGTGCTGCGGCATGTCTGGGAACAGCGCCTCTGATGGATCTTGGACGATGGCCTTTCCCCCACGCTGCTTGATTTCCCATAGACCGGAAGTACCATCATCAAGCGCACCGGAGAGGACAACGCCGATCACTCGTGGTCCATACGTCCATGCGGCTGAGCGAAATAAGACATTCACGGCCGGGCGGTGTCGATTTTCCTTTGGCCCCGCACCGAGCTGGATGCGACCGTCATGGAGAAGCAAATGCTGATTTGGTGGCGCCACATAAATGAAACCATGTTTGATTCGATGGCCATCTTGCGCATGGAGCGCCGGGAGTGGCCCATGGCGGCTCAAAATGTCTGGCAGGTGGCTGACGCCGCCGGCGGGCAAATGAAGCGCGACAAACAGGGCGGCGGGAAGATCCGGCGGCAAGCCGGAAACGATCTGTTGCAACGCCTCAACGCCTCCGGCTGAAGCACCAATCACAATGATGTCTGAGGTTTGGGGGCCTTCCTTCATTGGCAAACCTTTGATTCAAGACCTATCTCGTTTCGTCATCTAAACAAACTGGGGAAATCCCTTGCCCGGACTGAATCGTGAAAGGCCTTTGAATTGCGCATGAAAGTTCCACATGGCACAAACTGAAGCCCAGCGCGGTAACGGACTGACGGAATGATACTAGGGAATAACAGAGTCTCGAATTCAGAGGCCAATTGTATAATTTTATCATCCAACAAGAGTATTCGTTACATCGCTAAGATTTGAACACATTTCTCCGCTGCCCCTCTCAGGGGAAAATATGGATTCACGCATGGGAAAACCAAAAGGAGAAACATTCTCGCAATGGGCCACGTTTGCCGCCCGTTCGCTCGGTAGTGCCAGGGCCTTTGCCGTGGCGGTCGTTACGGTGATTCTGTGGACTCTCACAGGTCCGGTCTTTCATTTTAGCGATACGTGGCAACTCATCATCAATACCGCCACCACAATCGTAACGTTTCTCATGGTGTTTTTGATCCAAAATACCCAGAACCGAGACAGTGGGGCGATTCAATTGAAACTTGACGAAATCCTTCGCGCGACAAAGGGAGCACACAACGCTTTACTCGACCTTGAAAAACTTAGCATGGATGATTTGGATAAGATCCGCGTTCGCTATCAGGAGTTAGCTGAGAAGGCCCGACTCGATGAAATTAAAGGTCGCCCTGCAGGGGATACGCCCGAGATAACCTTGCCTGGCATGGATCGGCCATCTCACTAGGGTCATCGCTAGCCCTGTGCAAACTCTTCAGCCCATACAGTTACAAGCTAACGCGAAAGAAAAGTTTGAAACGAAGTTCGAATAAATATGCATGATTTAACGCATCTATCACCTCAGCTAGAAACGGGATCGCGCGTCTGTCGGGCGATTATTGAAACCCCTAAGGGGTGCTGCAATAAGTTTCGATATGATCGACAGTCTGGCCTCTTTATGCTCGCAGGCCTATTGCCCGAAGGCATGATGTTTCCCTTTGATTTTGGGTTTATCCCTTCCACGCTGGGCGAGGATGGGGATCCCCTTGATATCATGGTGATGCTTGACGAGCCTGCCCATGTGGGATGCCTTATCGAAGTTCGCATTATTGGAATCATCATGGCTACACAAACGGAAAAAGGAAGGATTGAGCGAAACGACCGTCTGCTAGGGGTTGCGGTTCATTCCTATGCTCGTGCACACCTGACATCCGTCAAGGATGTTTCCTCGAAACTGCTGGAACAGGTGGAGGAATTTTTTATTTCATATAACAGGCAACGCAACAAGATATTCAAGATCAAAAACATCGGAGGACCAAAGAAAGCACTGAAATTTCTAAAGGCGGGGATGCAAGCTTTCAAAAAGGCACAAGAAAAAGCACAGCAGTAGATACCGGATGCTTCCTCCCCTCGTCGTTTCTAAAAGGAGTTATGTGAATATGTGGGGTGATCTCGGCGTTCGATTTTTACTTGGGGGAGCGATTGTTTCACTCTTTGCTCTTTTGGGAGACGTGTTCAAACCAAAAAGTTTTGCCGGACTGTTTTCTGCCGCCCCATCAGTCGCTCTCGCCACGCTCGGGCTTGCCTTCTATCAACACGGAGGCGGGTACACCAGCCTTGAAGGTCGATCAATGCTGGTTGGGGCCATGGCCTTGGTAGTATACAGCCAGCTAGTCAGCCATTTAATGATGCGGTGCGATATACATTCCACTACAGCTTCCATCCTTGGATTACTTTCATGGGTGGGAACAGCCTTCGGCCTATGGTTCTTCGTACTTCGATGACTTACATCGCATGAGAGTTAAAAGTGATCTTGCACGGTTGAGGCAGATTGGGGGACAGGAGGTTATCCTTCGCTTTGTTCTTGGGGGCATTATCACCGCGTCGGCTGGTGCTATTGCAACGGAGTTTGGTCCGGCCGTGGGAGGGCTCTTTTTAGCTTTTCCCGCCATATTGCCGGCGAGTCTCACCCTCGTGGAGAAACATGAGAACAAAAAAACATCGGCCAGAATGCGTGGTAGACGTGGACGACAGGCAGCCGCAGCGGACGCAACTGGAGCTGTGCTAGGGAGTATGGGGATGATCGCATTTGGATTTCTCGTCTGGCAATATGCTCCAAATTATAATCCCTGGATAGTCTTAGGTTGTGCGACAGGTGTTTGGTCTATAGTCACCATGGGCTTATGGTTCATTCGCAAAAATTGGCATAGGTGGATAAGAACTATCTGAAA
>DATDFW010000127.1:0-5258 GCA_036522375.1 Nitrospiraceae bacterium | reverse complement strand
CCAATGTATCCTTGAATCTCTAATCTTGCTAAGTGGTGACATCGTGCCCTCGCGACCCGCCGTGTTATGTAACTGTGGTGAATAACCCACCATAGGATTTAGGCGATTGCGGCAACCACCCCCACGAAGGCATGGGTGTCGAGCCTTCTCTTGGTTCTAGGTGCACACCGTACCCATCCTACTGACAGAAACTGCATGTAGTTCATGGTGCCTTCTTTCATGGCAAGGTGCGAGGCGCAGTACTCCTGCCCTGTCAGTAAACACACCCGTTCAAGCAGTCCCCTCAAGCGACAGACTGCTCTGGCATTAGCGATTGCGACGTGCGTTCCGCCACGCCGCACCCAACCTTGGACTGGACACACGTTGGGCAGAGATGCGGTCCCAGGGCTTTCGAGGTGTAGCACCCCTCCAGATCCCCTGAACCGCATTCACAACAGAAGGCGAGGTCTATACGGGAGATGTTTTGAGGAATCCGAGCCACTCCGCAAGTCACGCTATCACCTCCGCTGGTCTCAAACAGACGATGATGTGAACCGCAGCATAACGAGAGGACAGATGTCATACTGTCCGCAATTGCACACTTTACAAAATTGAATATTGACGAAGACGCCCAGCAACGCATGCTAGACCGTTTGATGGCAAGGGACACGGGCGGGTAGTAGCGCGCCAGACAATGACCAGGTCGACGGGATGGGTGGGTCTGGTTGATCTGGTCTTTTATCTAGTTTGGCTCTTTCATTTTCGCTTGTCCGGTCGTTGAGCAAGATGAACGAGATCCAAGGTCATGGCAATCTTCGGCCTGACACGTCATTGATGGAGGAAGAGAGTCCACCGGAATAGCTTGATGAACTGCTGCTGGCTTGGTGCATGCTGCTGCGAGCAGCACACAACAAGAAGGAGGGGGACTATCCCTTACATTGCCAAGACGATCGTCCGATAGGTGGTCAGGAACTTTCGTGTGGCCGATCATACGCCCTCCACTCTCCTTGGTATGTCATAGGAGAGTAGAGATTGTTTGTGTCCGTTGCTCGAAACATCGGCAAACGCGACCCATAATGACTAGTGCCCTGCAGGCGTTTGCTGAGACAATGATTTCTGCTACATCCGGCTTCATTCCGGTAACTGGCATCCGCTCATTGGATTGAGCGAATCGAGAGCGCGTGATGTTTTTTGTTCACCTGCGCCTCAATACGATCACCCTTCTTAACTTCTCCCGTCATCTGGGTCGTTTTATCTGTGTGCAAACGGACTTCCTTGCCATCCTTCACCTTGATGAAATAGTTCCCGTCCTCGACGCGGGACAGTTCGCCCTTAATCGTCTTAGCGTCTTTCGCGTGATTACTTCCCTTCTCATCGTCTACGTTTTTGAGTTTGTCATCATCAGACTGAAAACCTTGCCGATCAGATACGGAGTCAGTTTTCATCACGTCTGAGGATGCAGGGGGATGCTCTGCCCGCGCCGCATTGGACAGCCCGATACACAGCAAGAAACCACACGACAGGACACCGACGAATTTTAGAATTGATACCATGGGGAACCTCCTCGGTTAGATGTAAAACATATGGAGAGGGAACAGTACGCTCTTTGGAGTCTTGCAATCTGAGCAATTGTGATCAGACCACGGAAGTTGTTAACTCGAACCCACTGGTACATACCAGACTCCCCATAGGGACTCATCCTTCAATAATTCTCCTAAGCTGAGCTATTCTGACCACATTGCTGACGGGCTTCTCGCCATACTGGCAAACCGAGGAAGATTTTGGATGATCCGGACCGATCGATTGAACAGTGTGAGAGAGCCATCGCACACAGGAAGCGGAAACCATGCATGCGGATCTACGCAAAGGCACATGGATGGAGTTCAAGGACAAGCAAACTACAATGGGACAAGTTCGTGAAGCATCACTTGCAGGAAAACGAATGGAGCTATGCCAAGATCATCGGCATGGTTCAGGAACGGTGCGGTCGGAACTGTGCCAGTTTGGGCGAGAACAAGAACGAACTCATATAAATGGGCGGATCAGTGGCAGCAGCGGGAACCGGAAGCCACGATAGACATGACGCGCAGAGAGGAAATCATCAAGAAGACATGGACGGCCGAATATGATCATATTTCACTTAGGGAGAAGATGATGAAAACACACTATTTGCTCGCGCTCAGCTTCACTCTGGTTGTCGGAGCGGTACTTGCCGCGGTGCCAGCCACTGCCGTTGACATATCCAAGGAGAAGGCTCTGATTAATGATTCGTGGCTGACGGCGAAAACCAAGATCGCCCTCGCTGCCGATTCCCGGGTCAAAGGGAGACAGATCGAAGTCGAAACTACAGAGGGGCAGGTGATGCTCCGAGGGAAGGTCGATTCCGACGCGGCAAAGCGTGCGGCGGAGGGCATCACCGCAGGGCTCGATGGCGTCAAAACGGTGAAAAACGACCTAGAGGTGGTCCCTCCTTCAGCGCGCGAAGCGGAGCAGGAGAAAGATGAGGCCATTACGGCACGTGTCAAGGAACACATTGCGAAGGATTCGACCCAAATGAAGGACTCGCGTCTCAAGGACGCCGATATCAATGTTCATACCAATGCGGGGGTCGTCTCGCTGACCGGTGAGGTTCCGGACATGACAACCAGTGCCCAAGCGTCCTGGACGACCCGGCAAGTCCCAGGTGTGAAATCCGTGAAGAACGATCTCACGGTGAAGGAAAAGACCTAATGACATGCGGAAATTGGATTTTGCCAGCGTCAGATCCATGCCCGATCAATTGGCCGAACGCATTGTCAAACTGGGGAAAGAGCCCAATCTTTCCCCGGAATGGCACTCGGAATACGTCGAAGGCACGTCCTTCGTGTAGATGATCACAGAAGACTTGATGCCGAACGGATTGCGATCGACAGCTATCGCGAAATGATCACCTGTGTCGGCACAGATGATTTCACGACACGGAAAGTCTTGGAGGGCATCCTTGCGCAAGAAGAAAAGCATGCGGAGAATCTGGCCAGTCCCTTGAAAGAGTTGGGTTCATAAGCGAATGCTTGTGATCGAGGGTGTAAATCGGCCCGCATGTGGAGCGCCTGCTGCTCTATCGGGATCCTGATACGTGGAGGAGAAAGTCTGATGATTGTCGAGATCGCCCTCTGTGTGGGGGCAGGGCGTTGGCGGTAGTGGCCGGCTTGCTGGTTCCGTTGTTGATACAGGAAACCGGTGGTGGAAATGGAATACCTATTGTTCCGCAACAGGCTCGTCGAGCATGCGGCGGTGCTGCTACATGCATCGGGGCGACTGAGAGACACCGTGCAACGAGTCCATGAGACGGTGCGGAGTACAAGCCGATCGTTCCTGGTCAACCTGGTTAGCATGGTGGCGAAGTTTAAGGCCACGACGGGAGTCGTCAAAACACACATTCACCGAGAAGGAGGGACAATCAATGGAAAATGACAAAGGGTGTTCACTGGGAGCAGTGGGATTGGCATTTCTGACCGGAGGGTTGGCGGGCGCCGCGGTGGCGCTGTTGCTGGCGCCACAGTCAGGTCGTGAATCACGGGAGCAGGTGCGTGGGTATGCGCGGCGAGCCGAAGAACAGGTCCAGGAGCTGGCCGAAAAGGCCACCGATCTCATGGACCAGGCGGTGGACAAGGGACAGGAGTTCGTCCAGGAGAACAAGATGGTCCTGGACGAGGCGATCGAGGCCGGGCGCACCGCCATGCATAGGTAGCGTGCGCGACTGTCCGGCGAGAAAACGGCCTGAGGCGGAGTGCGGAACCACAGATGATCGTTGGCTGTGAGATTTCATGCAAAGGACATGACCATGGAGACCATAGCGATTCTCAGCATTACGCTTATCATTACACTCATGATCGGCGTCGTCACATTCGCCTACAAGACCCCTGTACGACCCTCGAAACGATGAGCGACCACCGCCCTCGCCAAGCCACGGTGGAGAGACCGTGCAGATCATAACACTCATTGCCGGTGTCCTGATGAGCCTGGCTGTGGTGATCGGTTGCGCAGACAGTGCGCAGCAACGTCTGCGGCAGATGCAGAATGAATTGGAGCGTGTGCTTCACACAGCATTGCGCGACGGTGACATCAGGATGCAACAGACCAGCGATCATCTCACCATCGTGATTGCTGAACGACTGCTTTTCGACGCCGGGAGTCGTGATCTCAAACCGGATGGTATCGAGGCGCTGAAACAGATGGGAGTCCTCTTCAAGAACGCAGCATTCAAGGAAATCCGAGTGGCGGGGCATGCTGACAAGGCCTCAGCCTCTGATGGAACCAACCAGTATTTCGAGCGGTTGGCCTTATCCAAAGCCCGTGCGACTCAAACGGTAGGTGTGCTGAAGGGGGACGGAGTGGATTCACACCGCTTTTTCGTTGAATGGTATGGGGACATCCGACCGATCGCGACCAATGAGACTGAAGAAGGGCGGCAAATGAATCGACGCGTCGAAATTGTCCTGTACGCAGGAATTTGACCGGGCGCTCTCATGAGCGCACTGCCACGGTCACGGGACGATCAGTGCCGAAATCCAAGCTACCGTTAAGTTGGCTGACCATGACTGATAAACGCGTCCTCGGCACGCAACATGGGAGGTTTTGTCATGAACGTTAGGCTCACGCTCGCGTTGTTCTCAATCCTGTTGCTTGGCGCTCCAGGCTATGCACAGAACCCTTGCACAGACTGTCTCAAGGCAGCTCAGGACCAGCTGACGCAATGCCTCACTCATGCCATTAGCCATGAGGATAAGAAATCTTGTGCGGAGAGACATCAAAAAAAAGCGAAAGTGTGCGAGAACGCTGCATGCGTGATTGAACGGGCCAAGATTCAAAATCGTACCGACGTCCTCCCATAGAAAAAATAGAACGTCCGTGAGGGTGAGAACCTGTGCTCGCCCAGAGCAGGCTTCTCATCAAGCATTCTCCGCGTGGTCTCGTCCTGATCGACAAGTCCAACCCGTTTTTAAAACTATTTCCCAATTCGGTCTGATCTGTCGGTACAAGTCCGCCAATGAGCGGAAGTCTTCTGATGGTGCGCAAGCAACCCACACGCGAGAAAAAATCTACGCTGTGGCCCATTTCGGAAAGGAAGGCAAGTCGGAGCCGATCGTTCCAAAGATCGGTCAGGAAGTGCTGGCAGAAAACGGCCCTAATTAAATGGTGGTGTCCACCTGCACAGTTCCCTCCTCAGTATCGTCCCCGCGTTTTCGCTTTACCCATACGTTCTTCCATAGCCTGCCAGCGCTCGTCACCGTCAGCAA
>DATDFW010000126.1:0-10530 GCA_036522375.1 Nitrospiraceae bacterium | reverse complement strand
AACCCATCTCTCATCGCTCTCACCGTGCCCTTTCCCGGAAACCTCTATGGTGCGTTCAGGATTGCCCATTCGATCAAGAGCCAACGACCCGACATCACCATCGCGCTTGGTGGCGGCTATGTAAACACAGAGCTTCGCCGTTTGTCGGACCCTCGCGTGTTCGACTATATCAATTACGTCACCCTCGACGACGGCGAACGGCCGCTACTCTCGTTGATCGAACATCTGGAAGGGACCAGGGCGAGCACGGAACTCTGCCGGACGTTCTATCGGGATAAGGGTCACGTGGTCTTTGCGAATGATACGACTGATCGGGAGTTCGGCATGGACGAGATCGGCTGTCCGACCTATGACGGCCTGACCTTGGGGCGCTACCTTACGATCTTGGACAGCACGAACCCGATGCACCGTCTGTGGTCGGAGGGCCATTGGAACAAACTCACGGTCGCCCACGGCTGTTACTGGAAGCAGTGTACGTTTTGCGATGTCGGCCTCAATTACATCAGCCGTTATGAGATGACGCCGACCGATCGACTTATCCAACAGATCGAGCAACTCATCGCTGAGACGGGCCATCGCGGGTTTCATTTTGTCGATGAGGCAGCCCCTCCCGCTGCATTAAAATCGCTCGCCCTAGCCCTCCTGGAACGTGGCATCGCCATCTCATGGTGGGGCAATATTCGATTTGAAGAGGCATTTTCGCCAAACCTGTGCCGTCTTCTGGCCGCCTCCGGTTGCATCGCCGTTACGGCGGGCCTCGAAGCGGCATCGGACCGTCTGTTAGAGAAGATCAAGAAGGGGATTACCGTCGATCAAACTGCACTCGTGGCAGCAGCCTTCAAAGACGCAGGCATTCTCATCCACGCCTATCTCATGTATGGGTGCCCCTCTGAGACGCTACAAGAAACCGTCGACTCACTTGAACGGGTACGGCAATTGTTTGCGGCAGATCTGATTCAATCCGCCTTCTGGCATCGCTTCACCACGACTGCCCATAGCCCGATTGGGCTCAAACCTGCTGCACATGGATTGCGGATCCTCGGACCCGAATTCCGGGGCTTTGCAGAGAATGATCTCCTTCACGAGGATCAACAGGGCAAGACACCGGAATGGCTCGGCGAAGGACTACGACGGTCGATACTCAATTTTCTTGAAAGGCGCGGGCTCACACTCGACGTCTGCCAATGGTTCGACCATTCCGTGCCAAGGCCTCGGGTCTCCTCCACGTGGATACATCGTCTCCTCAAGAACCGCATTGTGAAAGATGACCCACGAGCAGAGCGGCGGTCCGTATGGCTCGGTGGACGACCAGTCTGTGAGCCTATTGGGAAAAGGACACGGCTCATTCTGCCGGGGCATACGAACGATCATGCCGTGACCCTCGCCAATCAAGAAGCGAAGTGGCTTGATGATGTGATTCGACAATCCACACCGCGGCGCAACTCGTCGAATCCCTACCCCCTACTCCGAGACATGAAAACGACATTTCCAGGAACCTCTGAGGAGTTTGAAGGCTTTCTTGGCGCGACTTCCTGGAAAAAGGTTCGCGCTGCCGGCCTGCTGCTCATATAGGCTGTGCGAGACACGGGAGACAAGCGAGAAGGGCCAAACGAGGTAGGACTGCAATCTATCCACGTCGCGCCTTTGCACATTTCTCGCACTTCACGCGCGACAGCCTATGGCACTGAACGTTAGTCGCGAGACGACTACATATGATCCGTAATGGCAACGTAACGGGGATCTTTCCCGCCGACAACTGCGCAATTATCGTGATCATGATTCTAACATCTGATCAGCGCATAGCCGGCTAGCTTTCTAGACTCACTCGAATAAGCATCGGACACGCACCTTGCCATGTCCTTAACTGCCCGTCTAAGATAGGCCTCTCCAAACGGCTCACATGCCCTTCAAATGGTGCAGCAGTTCATTGGAGCGTCATGTTCGAAATCAAAACCGTTACTCTTTTCATCGTGACTGCTCTCGCTGAGATCATAGGTTGTTATCTGCCCTATCTCTGGCTAAAGCAGAGTGGATCTATCTGGCTTCTGGTTCCCGCTGCGGCCTCGTTGGCGCTGTTTGCATGGTTACTGACATTACATCCTGCCGCGGCAGGGCGTGTCTATGCAGCCTATGGTGGTGTGTATGTTGCCGTTGCTTTTGGTTGGCTGTGGGCCGTCGATGGAATCCGCCCCTCAGTCTGGGATGTTGTTGGTGTTGGCGTTACTTTGACCGGTATGGCCATCATTGCGTTTGCACCGCGTCATGCCTAACTCATCCCTCACACAGTCTCGCCGGTACGATTTCAACCCATTTCTTCTCTGCTTCATTGAGAGGCAGTACAAGCATACGAGGTATTTCATCCGGCTTGAGTAATCTTGTTGCAAACAAACAAATTCTTCTCATGCTGATGAGCTTTTTACGCATCCTGCCGGAAACAAAAAAAGGCGGGAGAGGCTCATGGCCGCTCCCGCCCTCAACGTTTATTAAACAGTTCGGTTACTTGTTCGGCTGAGGTGTATAGCGCAGGTAGGGCTTCACAACCTTAAAGCCTTTGGGAAAGAGCGTCTTTGCTTCAGCGTCATTTACTGCCGGAGTGATGATGCAATCCTCGCCGTCCTTCCAATTCGCCGGGGTCGCGACCTTGAACTTCGAAGTCAATTGAAGGGAGTCGACGACCCTCAATAATTCATCGAAGTTCCTGCCACATGAAGCAGGATAGGTCAACGTCAACTTCACCTTTTTATCCGGCCCGATGATGAACACTGAACGGACGGTCATGTTGTCAATGGCATTCGGATGAATCATGTCGTAGAGGGTCGCGACTTTCTTGTCCGGATCGGCGATGATCGGATAGTTCATCGTCGTCTTTTGCGTTTCATTGATATCGTTAATCCAGCCCTTGTGCGAATCCAGTGGATCGACGCTGACGGCGATGACTTTGACTCCTCGCTTCTTGAACTCCGGGGTGATCTTGGCGACGGTCCCTAACTCCGTAGTGCAAACCGGCGTATAGTCCTTTGGGTGAGAGAATAGAATTCCCCACCCCCCGCCCAACCATTCGTGGAAGTTGATGGTCCCTTCTGTCGTCTCTGCTGTAAAATTCGGCGCTTCATCTCCTAATCGTACTGCCATGGTACCCTCCGTAATATATCAGTGGTAATAGGGATCTGCGGCCCCAGTCGTCCTACGATACTGTGTCGTCCCGGAGACTTCAAGAGGGAAAACTGGGCTGTCGAAAAAGCATTTACGCATGTCTGAAAGACGTCACTCAAAAGCGCACGTTCCCCTCGCGCTTCATTGGTTTCCGACCACTCAAGGTGCAGCGGCGATGGCCAACCGGCTTCGTACTTGTTCATGGTCTGATGCATTGAGATCGACGTCCAGCAGATAGACGCGTTCATCGGCCAGCTTGCCCTCGCCTGTCAATCGCTCACGAATCTGATCGGCACGCTGAAGAGCCAAGGTGCGAAGTGCCTCTTCATCCAAGGACATGGCGGCCATCAACACCTGCTTCATGTCTTCGTGCGTTGGCGGTTTGACAGGGCCATCGGCTGGGGCCAGCGCGGCGGATGGCGCCGCCTTTTTCATGTGCTCCTCGTAGAGTTGGTGAATTAACCTCTGCTCGTCATCGGGTGGGACCGGCTCCCCTTTGGCAAGAGGCTTACCGCGCTCGCGTTGCCACTTGGCCTGCACAATCGCCAGGAGTTTCATACGATTGAGCGCCTCCCGATCGCGAATCGGATCGGCCGTTCCAGTAATGTCGAGCCGAAGGTTCGGCCGTTCCTCCAGACCTTTCGCCAAGGCTTCTAATTTCTTCAATTCCCGATCATCCACAATAGTACTGCCGGGAGGAAATGCGACGAACTGCAATGCCTCTTCATCACCTCCCCCGGGAATAAGCTTTCCCATCAGCGAAAAGGGAGACGCCGCAATTTTTGTCAGGAGATTGACCAAGGTCGCGAGGAGCGCCTTGCCATACCTGAAATCGGGATCATTTAAGGCGCCGCGAATGGGCAAATCGATGTCGATACGTCCCTTGCGATCTTTCAAAAGCGCCACGACCAACGGAACGGGCAGCGAGGTCGCATCCGGACTGTCGACCTTCTGCCCGAATGTCAATTGATCGACCAACACTTTGTTTTCTGCTTCAAGCTGTTTTTGAGAGACCTTGTACTTCAAATCGAGTGAGAGCTTCCCCTTCGACAATCCATAGCCCACATATCTACTGCTATAGGGACCTCCAGCAGTCAGATCCATGCCCCCAAGCGTAATGGTGAGATCCGTAAACGTATTCTCGCTCAAAGGATTGATGGTACCGAGAATCCTGAGCGGCGCCACTTTACCCACTCGACCGGAGAGATCAACATCCGCCCTGGCCAACTGCTTCGACGACAGTCCCTTGATCGTACCAGCTAGAGCAGAAAGTCCCGTCTGGACAGAAGGTTGCACTGAGTCATCTCGAAACGTCACTGCTGCTTTGGTGAGTTTCACCGTCCCAATCGTCACAGGAACTGGGAGGCCTGTAGTTTTCTGAGGTCTCGCAGGCTTCTCATCCGCTGATGGCGGTGACGGCGAGGTTGCGGCAAGCTTTTTGATGTTCAGTCCGCCGTCCTGCAGGACGACAAGATGTGCCATGGGCTGTTGAAGATCTAACTCATGAATCGAAACCGTGGTGGGATCGAGAGTCACACGAACCTTGTTGAGGGACAATGTTTGCAGCGAGGCCACCTCATCCCCCTCATCGCGATCTGCCACGCTTAATGCGTCCACGCTGACGTTGCCTTCATACGACATGAGTGGACCGTTGGGATGGTCAATGGCAACATGCATCTCCCCATTCAGATTGACAGCCCCGGACTGAACATCGATTCGCGCGAATTTTTCAAAATACGGCTGAAACGGTCTGATCGCAATGTCCTGAAGCGCCAGAGTGATATCGGCTAGAAACGGGTTGGGCGATACTGAACCATTCACTCGAATCGTCCCGGTTTCATTCAGTTGCATGTCCATCTCGATCGGAAGGGACTCTTTAATCGGAATCCGCACGTCGCGAGTCTTCGCCGTCAAGGCCCGTACTTCGACATGGGCAGGAGTCGACAAGCTGCGATCGTCGAAATCGATCGTATGATCCCTCAGCGTGATCTCCTTCAGCCAGACAGTCCAGGGCTTCACTTCTTCAGATGTCGGAGTGGCGCTGCTCACAGCAGATGGAGGCTGGACAGAGTCTATGGGAGCAAACATCTGCTGATAATTCATGGTGCCGTCCGGGTTCAACCAAGCCGTGAATGACGCATGATCAACTGCAAGGTTCCGAACTATGACCTCGTGCGACACAAGATCGACATCGACACCCTTCACATTCAACATAGGAATCGTGATAACCGGGTCGAGGCTTCCATCTTCCTTGACTGCGAGCTGCTCGATCCGCACGTTCGCCTGTGAAACTTGAAACCTCATGGGAGCCACGCCGGCATCAAGAGAATAGCTGGCATCGGCCGCGACCGTGCCATCGGTCACATCGAAACGGAATCGGTCATGGAGATATTGCCACAGGGTGGACAGCTTCACGCCGGAGAGAGAGAACGTGCCGGAAGACTGAAACGGTTCGAGCGAGATTTTGCCTGCCCAGGAGAGAGCTTCGTCCTTGCTCAGCTCCGCGGTGAAGGCATACAAGTTATCGCCGCCCGGTTTCGTATGGAAATTCTTCAGCATAATATGGATCGGGACAATATCGAGGACGTAGGGCTTGGGTTTCGATTCATCGCGAAATTCGACGACCCCTTGGGCGATCTCGAACTCGCCGATCTCGATGGCGGGCATACCGGCGTGGGAGTTTTCCACCTGCTGGGGCGCATCCGGTTGGGTCGTTTCGCCAGGCGGCATGAGCTCCGCCAGATTCATACGCCCGTTTCTGGATATTCGCGCAGAGAGATAGGGGACTGTCAGTCGAATGGTGTCGAACACATAGGCCCGACGTATGAGTGAGCTGGCCTGAAGATTGACGAAGAACTCATCAAAACCGAGCAAGGCAGACTGATCCAACTCCCGAATTTCCAAGCCGGTCATGCGCAGTGAGAGCACAAAGGGATTCAGCTCCACCTCTTTGACCAGCACGTGACGTTTCAGCTTTTCGGAAACAGCGGGGATTGCGTACGCTTTAATTAGATAGGGAATGAGAAAAAACCCACCGAGCGCATAGAGAAGGACCGAAACCACTGCCAGAATCGCCAGACGGGAAGGACGGAGTAGCCATCGCATGAAAAAACAACCCTACGGTGCACTGGCTGGAATCAAACCAGCGAATGTCAGCTCAGATGAGACTTCCTGGCCAGGTAAGCATACGTGAGATCGCGTGAGAATACGATCCTCGCAACAGGACCGGAGGACCGGTCTGTGTACCGGCGCAATGTGCGCAGAGATGGGATTACGCGAGCGTAGACAATCTGACCAGGATACAACCATCTGAGCGTCGCTGTTTCTTCAAGACAGTCCTCTATGATCTTACGTCGCCCGTGGTACAATGGCGAGTCAATGCCGATTGCTCCTTCAATCCCCGGTGGTCGTTCAAGAGGTTAGTTAATGGGGGATGGAAATGACGCCGTTGACCTGGACGACCAAGATCCCGATGGCGCCAGGATGGTACTGGACAAGGTGGAAGATTGAGGGTAATAGATCTGCGTACGCCTATGAAGTTATCCGAGTTGAGGAGCGCTGGCCAGGAACCGAACTTGTCGATGGCGCTGACCCGTTTTCCATTCCCTTAAATTCTGACAGTTACGCGGAGCATGAGTGGGCCGGACCGATGGAGCCACCGATATGAAGTGGACAAACGAGAAACCCACAAAAAAAGGCTGGTATTGGTGGCGCCAAGATAAAGAGGCCGTGATTTGCAGAGTGTGGGAATGGTGGGATAAACAAGAACTGTACGTTCGTTTTGAGGGTTCGGACTCAGTACCGATCAATACATTAGATGGAGAATGGGCCGGCCCGGTGGACCCGCCGACATAATTGAATCCTGTCCCCCTGCCAAGTTCGAAGCCGGTTTGCGCATCCAGTAGCCTGAGGAGAGTCCGTCTAAAAATCCTTGGTCCCGGAAGGATCGAGGCTCCCAAGCCTTATCTCACACGCTCAATCGTCCGATATAAATCTTCCGCGGCTTGCTCTTTGCTGACCACCGCTACAGCGCCGGCGTTGAGTAAGGCCTCCACATTTTGCGGAGAAGTATGCACCGATAAACCGATCACGACGATGTGGGGCGAGGCCTCTTTGATCCGCCGCGTTGCATCAATCCCATTGAGCCTGGGCATATTAACATCCATGATCACAATCTCTGGCTGATACCGACCCGCCAGATCGACCGCTTCTTCTCCGTCTGCTGCTTCCCCCACAACCTCTAAATCCGCATAAGATTCAAGAATGCTCCGAAGTCCTTGTCGCACCATGGCATGGTCATCGACTAGAAGCACACGCCATCGTGCGTCGGACCTAACTTGTGAGATTGGCCCTATTCGGGTATGGCTTCCGCGAGGACCGTGCGATACGTGTGGCTCCCGTGCAGACGGAAGCAGTCCGAGCTCGACCCGTGTACCACGTCCAGGATGAGCATGAACCACACACCAGCCCCCTACAGATCCCATTCGTTCTTGGATACTAAACAGTCCAAAGTGTTCGCCCATGTGATGATGCTGCGCTTTCTTCACGTCAAACCCGATTCCCTTATCTTCTACTGTGATGACCACGATCCCTTCATCAGCCATGGCGACTGAGACCGTCGCCTGCGGTACTTGCGCATGCCTCAGCACATTCAACAGCAGCTCACGAACCGCCTGAAACAAAAGATCCGCCTCATTGTCGTCGAAGGTGGGGAGGTCAGATGTGTGCACATGCACGTCGACCCTCAGGCCCTGTTGTCTCATCTGCTCGGCGAGCCATTGAAAGGCTGGTACAAGTCCCAAGTCACGCAAGACAGCGGGACTTAATTGCGCCATCAACGTCCGTGTATAACGAAGGCACTGATCCATGATGTCCTCGGTCTCGGCCAAAATCGGCGAGATGATTACCATTTCGCCTTTCATGCTCTGTCGCGCTTGGCCGATTTTCATACGAGCTAGTGCCAGTAGCTGAGCTAAGTAGTCATGGAGATTGGTCGCAAGCCGCCGACGCTCACGCTGCTCGGTTAGACTGATCTGGGACGCCAAGGAACGTAACCCTTCCTGCGATCGAACGAGGTCCTGTGTCCGTTGACTGACCCGTATTTCCAATTCAGTGTTCCATTGTTGTTGCTGCAATTCCGCTTGCTTTCGTTGGGTGATATCACGAAAGACGAGCACGACTCCCTGCAACCGACCCTGCATGTCACGTATGGGCGCCGCACTATCATCAAGAGGGACTTCCGTCCCATTTGGGCGTAGCAGGACAGTATGATTCGCCAGCCCTACCACGATTCCTTCTCGAATCACGCGATCTACTGGATTCTCAACAGTTCTACGAGTTTCTTCGTTCACGATTTGAAAAACCTCGGCCAAGGGCCGACCAACGACGGCGGCTTTTGTTCGTCCCAGTAAGTCGAGCGCCACTGAATTGGCAAAGCTGACTTTCGCCTGTGCATCAGTGGCGATCACCGCATCGCCGATACTCTCCAACGTCACCCTCCAACGCTCCTGGGATTCGTGGAAGGCACGTTGAGCACGTTTCGCTTCAGTGATATCCCTGGCAATTTTGGACGCCCCGATAATTCGCCCTTCCTCATCTTTAATTGGAGAGACGGTGAGAGAGATGTCGAACAGTTGACCGTTTTTCTTGCGTCGGACGGTCTCATAATGGTCAATCTGCTGACCTCGCACCACGCGAGCGAGAATATCCGCTTCTTCATCCTGCCGATCCGGAGGTATCAACAACCGAATTGACTGTCCAATCATTTCAGCCGCCGTATACCCAAAGATTCGCTCGGCGCCGTGATTCCAACTCGTCATTGTGCCGGACAAATCCTTGCTGATGATGGCATCAGCTGACGAAGAGACAATCGCGGACAAGAGGGCCGCGGTCCGGATATGGCGTTGTCGCTCGGTCACATCACGAAAGACCAATACCACGCCTTGTAGGAGCCCCTCGGCGTCCTTAATAGGTGCCGCCGAATCGTCAATGGGACATTCGCTGCCGTCTGAGCGTAGGAGCACCGTGTGGTTTGCCAGACCGACAATGAGTCCTTCACGCAAGACACGCTCAACCGGGTTTTCAACTGAGCGGCGTGTTGTTTCATTCACGGTACGGAATACTTCCCCCAGGTATCGGCCGATTATTTCGTTGTGAGCGTAGCCCAACAGTCGTTCGGCAACTGAGTTGACATAGGTGACCCGGGAGCTGGTATCTGTCGCCAGAACCGCATCTCCAATGCTCTCCAATGTCACCGCAAGCTCTGCGAGCCTTCGTTGGGCCTTTTTTTGGGCTGTGATATCTCTGGCGATTTTCGAGGCCCCGATAATTTCTTCCTTCTCATTCTTGATTGGAGAGATCGTAAGAGACACGTCGATCAATTGACCGTCTTTTCGGCGCCGGATGGTTTCATAGTGTTCGATCCGCTGGCCCTGTTGGAGACGAGCGAGGAAAGTGGTCTCCTCATGATGCAGGTCGTCAGGGATGATGAGGAGCATGGGTTGACCCACCGCTTCCTCCGCTGTATATCCGAAAATCTGTTTAGCGCCTTTATTCCAGCTTTGAATGATACCCGATATACTCTTACTGATAATGGCATCATCTGAACCGTCGACAATTGCAGCCAGATGGGTAGCTGCATGAAGGGGATCTGAGCCAGGAATAGTCATAGGGTGTGGCCAAAAATAATTCTCGGATTTTGCCATAAGGAAATGTGAGGTGCAAAGAGTCTGCAAAGTACAAAATAGTTATAACGTTCCAGTTGTAAGGAGCGAATCCAACAGCTTCAATCTATTCGAATTGAATTATGGCCCAGATCTGGGGTGCGAGGTTCAGGAAAGGCATTGGTCGCCGACCAAGACTTCTCATGCTATTACTTTCCGAATCGCCAACCCCTTGATCGGCTCTTGTGCCAGGAAAGGCTGGTCCCCAATCCCGAAGATATCATCTAGTTTGGGCGGTTTTTGATTAGGCATCTATCCGGTAGGAGCCCCATAGTGTCTCAGGCAATTCAGTTGCTTGCCGTATTGAGGGCTCCAGAGAGGCCTTGAACTTCAGTAATCGTCTATTTCTTCCGTTTCGTCGAGTAACTCGGCCGTGATCTCGGTGCTATCAAGATCCCACTGAGTTAATGGGATACCCCCGACCTTCAGAATCGCTTCCTGCTCGGTGCCTGCACTGACCGTCAATTCGTAATGAACACTTTGTCGCACCTGAAACATTTTCATAACGGTTACCTTTATATGCCGACCATGAATAGCAATATCTCCACATCTCCACGCGTTGAAAGAATAGACGGCCAACTGAACGACAACGTACTACTCGAAACTTACGCCCAAATATGTGTTCGATAACGAATCGTCACCACTGTAACCCCGA
>DATDFW010000125.1:0-9382 GCA_036522375.1 Nitrospiraceae bacterium | reverse complement strand
TAGCCCAGAGCGAGAATCCAGCCCCGCAAAGTAATCCGTATACATCTTCCCTTAGATCCTCAGTGACGCACCATCCCCACTGCTAATCGCAGGAAAACAAGCAATGAGTCGATCGTCCAACCCAAAGGGACGCAGGGCTTTGATCAGCATACCCTGTCTCGGCAAAGTAGAGATGTGTAAGGGCGGCTTCTGCAAGCACTCGGAAACACCAAAGAGACCCGAATGACGACTTAGTCTCGCCGTTCCACCTCCCACCTCTCATTAGCAGGCAGCTCTCAGAAAAAGAACTGTGAGACCTTACAGCTTACCTGAGTGAGCAGTTGTTCTTTGCGAATTACAGTAGGTTTCTATTAAGGAGCTTAACGGGATTGTCCAAGAAGGACTTCTCCTTCGCCAGGGACCGTATCAGGTCGGAGGCCTCGTCGATGACGAGTGCGTATGCTGGACAAGGAATTTTCTAATTTTATAATGAAGCTAGAGCCGATTTGCTCTATACTCCTACATTCTGAGACAAAGCGGAGGCAGCTGAAATGACTACACCGCGTCATCTTGTGCAGTTCTATGACGATGAGGTCTTTCTGAGTGAAGCTGTCGCTAGCTTTGTGAAGGTGGGATTACAGGTCAACGACACCCTCATTATTATCGCCACCCCTTCACATTGTCGGGATGTCCGCAACTTGCTCACCCCTGACGAACTAGCCAATTCCAACATAATGTTTTTCGATGCCGCTTCTCTATTAACAAACATCATGATCGACGGCTGCCCGAATCAACATCGGTTCATGGACATGATTGGCAACCTGATTCAGAAGGCCGGTCAACGGGGTCGGGTTCGCGTATTTGGTGAAATGGTGTCCCTCCTATGGGCCGAAGGCAAATATCAGTCAGCCCTTCGCCTCGAAGAGTTATGGGACGAGTTCCAGACTACACAACCTGTGTTCCGGATGTGTGCCCATCCGCATTCAGCCTTGACGTCGCAGGAACACCCACGTGCCCTCTGTAAAACATACACTGAGGTGCGTTATCAAAAGCCTAGCAAACCCTCGCGTGTTGTCGGCCGTACTCGGGATATATTCGTGGCCCTTGTTTTCCTTAGTTCAGCGTTGTCTGAGCGGATCCCTGCCTCTTACTGCGCCTTGCTGGAGTAAGTTACGCTGGCCTGGCTCGCTCGCAACTGCATGATTACATTCGCCATGAACTAGGGGAAAGCCAGCTCTCTGTATTTCATGATTACGGATATGTGATCCCGACTGTCGACTTTTTAATGAGCGTCTTTCTTTTTATCGCCTGAATTCTCTCGACCTTTAGTGTTCCGTTTCTCAAACTCTTCTCTGGCCCTTTGTGTGTCGGCTTTCACCTTCGCATCGTCAACCTTCTCGTCCTCACCTTTCTTGGGTATCGACTCGCCTTTTATCAATTCTTGATTGCCCTGAGACCCTCTGTCATCCGACACGTTTTTTTCTGCTGACGGATGCGCCGCATAAGCACAGGACATACCGACGTATAGAACGAAACCAGCGATAACACAGACAACTGTAGCAGTGTGTTTCATGGCAATCCTCCCTCATGCAGCATGTGTCGTGCCGACACACACTCCTTTTCCCTTACTCCATGCTATCAGTCCCTTTCTTGGCTACGAACCTAGGAGATTCCCTTGGACTTTCGAGATGATACAGACAGTTAGGCGAGCAAAGTATGCAAGCAGAGATCGAAGCCGACTCTTGCCCATCTTGGAGGTCGATACGATGGTCAATTAATTGAACTGTCCCACGTATCGCACTGTTTAATCGACCAGAACACCGCCTCCTTGAGTTTCTTCAATGATGCGTTCTCCGGATCGCGCATGGTTTGTAGCTTCTTGTCGAGATCGTAGAGCGGTTGGGTCGATCGCTTGTCCGGAATTTTTCCCAAGGCCCATGCCACTTCCGTGAGTACGGACCAGTCCATCTTGGGATCATTGAGCTTGGTCAATAGCGGCAGCACGACTGAAGCGTCCCCATGCATTCCGCCAAGTTGACCCAATCCTTTGGCCGCTGCGGCTTGCACCTCGATGTCCGGTGACGTATTCATGATTTCAACAAACAGTGGAATACCCTCTTTGCCAAGATTGCCCATCGCCCCAATCGCTTGCTTCGCCAGATCACGATCCTTCAACGTCTCTTTCAATTTCGGCAAGGCCTCGTCGGCTTGCATCTCGCCCAAGAGGGAAATAATTTTTAATTTTCTGGCCTTCGGTGTTTCGGATCGATCAAGCAACGTGATAAGCCGCTCCGACTGACCCCATTCAGCGGCCAGCAACAAAGGAAATTCATATATTTCGAGTGCCTCTTTCAATTTCCCCATAGCATAGGCTCCCAGATCTCCTGCGTTGGCCGATCGCGCGCCTTGCTCCGCATCTTCGAACTCGGTTCGGACCTCTTTCTGCCATTTGACCTTCGTGTCACCGAGGCGATAGGTCATCTGACAGGCAGGGCCTTTCCACAGCCGAGACGGAGCATCAGGCAAATCCGCATCCCCCCCAGCGGTGGTTGTACCTTCCCATGTTTTTCGCTGTTCGCATTTTACTTTCACCACAGCATCATGGGATCTATCAGCCTCTCGTACGACCGTGAATCCCACTCCCTCCATCTGGCGGGCTACAAGATCGGTAATGGCTGTCGCATCAACCGCTCCCTGGTCTGTCAGTGCGATCGTTTCAACACGTAGGGTTTGAATCTTATCCAACAGCGCTTTTTGTTCCGTCGTGAAGTAGTCCCGGTAGGCCCATGAAGGAGTGGAGGGAAATGTCAGAATGCTCAATGCCAGAGTTGAGAGCAGCAGTGCAAGGTGTATCATGCACCTCCTAACCAGTATACGAGCGATGAATTACACGTGTAGCCTGATTATACCTGAGGCTACTGCTGGTCGCCATGATCTCGTAGCGCTGCCCTGGCGTCGTGGAACGAGGTACAGAGGACCTAACCTAACCATCGAGCAAATTCTGCAAGATCTGCTGTGTCCGCGGCAACTGCCGGAGTCAACGAGAGCCCATATGGGCCTTCCCCAAATGGCTCTACTTGGAATCCCGCAATCAGAGGAATAGACTGGTGAGCAATGGGACAAGACCGCGGATGAGGTACCGATCAACATGGTCTTCGTCGTCGCTATGTTTTTGCTGACGCTGATGGGCTTGACTCTCTACCTTTATGTAGCGGGCGCGTTCCACACCATCCATCTGAGACCTTTCCGGTTTGCCGCTTATATCTTATTGCTCTTGTTTGCCATGACCCTCGGGATCGGGCTGATTCAACATTCCTCCGATGGCTGTTGTCTTCCGCTTCAGGAAAAATGATCGACCTGTCCGTGAAACGAGCAAAAACTATCACGGTTGCCCTTTACTCCATTTATCTGAGGCCGTAGAACGCTTGTAGGGCTTATAGGGAATGAATCGGAATGTGAATCGTAGGTTTTTTAAGACCATACTGCCCTCCACCTCTCACTCTAACTCTCGACAGATTTGGAATCCCCTCGCCTGACAGTGACTTGTCGATTTCTTAAAGAATTTGGCTTATCCTAGGCCCTGTTATCGGCAATTATTCATGACAGGCTCGAGGATATACCCTTCCAGGAGACAAGATCGTGGCAATTTTAATTGTGGATGACTCGCGAGACGAGCAAGAACTGTTATTGACGAGACTCCGCGCGGCCGGCTACGGGTCGCTGTTGGTTGCCGATTCTGCTGAAGCCGCATTCGGGTTGTTGGGAATGGAACGTGCGGCACAGAAGCCGGAAGAGATTGACCTCATCCTCATGGACATCATGCTGCCCGGTGTGGACGGGCTTGAAGCCTGCCGTCGGATTAAGGCGACTGAATGGCTCAAGGATATCCCAATCATCGTCATTACCGTGAAGACGGATGAGCAAGCTCTCCTTACGGCCTTTGCGGCAGGAGCGATGGACTATATCCGTAAACCAGTCAACCCAGCGGAACTCGGTGCCCGCGTGTCCTCGGCCCTCACCTTGAGAGAGGAACGAAATACGCGCAAGGCGAGAGAGCAAGACTTGCTGCTGCGCACACAGCAACTCGAACAAGCACTACGGGAGGTCAAAGTGCTGCACGGATTGATTCCGATCTGTGCGCAATGCAAGAGGGTGCGGACTGAAACGGGGGATTGGCAACGGCTAGAGGAATACGTCCAAGCCCATTCAGAAGCTGAGTTTAGTCATGGGATCTGCCACGTATGCGTGAAAGTAGTGTATCCGGATATGATCGACGACTGATGCCGACTGGCAGAAATGGTCGTGACGGTCCCTGGAAAAGATTGTGAGGCTCGACCACTAAGGCGAGTTCTGTCCATCCGATCGCGTTGTTCACCTACATAGGGAAATTATCGAAGATTGTGTCTCGACCCGGCCTGACCCAACGTTTTTCAACCAGCCCCTTAAATCGCTCTAGGTCTCCCTGGACACGCAACGACACCACTCCCACTGCATCGCCGACGGGCTCGACAGCACCCTGAGGGTCATATTCGACCTGCAGCATGACCGTTGATCTGTCATTCGAGAGTTCTCGAAATGTCACGGCCCATCCTTTAATGGCGCCGGCTCGATTCGTCAACGCGAGTCGCTGGTCCGCCAACTGCTCTGTGATCTCCGCATCCCACTCCGTAGCCTGACCTGCAATCTCTGCTTTCCAATGAAGACGCTTACTGTCCAATTGTTTGACTTCTTTCACACCATCCATGAACCGGGGAAATTCAGCAAAGCGGGTCCATTGACTGTAGGCGACGTAGGCAGGCACGTTGACTTCAATGGATTTCTCAATGATCGACACGCGCTCCTCCTTGGCATAATTTTATGTGAGTTGGTGTCTAGATCAATGATTGAACCCATGGCCTGGCGGGTGATTGGACTCTGGGCCAGTCCATGATCATCTCTTCAGCACGTTGTGCCTACTATCACAACACCATCGTACATGTTGAGATAGGAAGCCGAGACTTTTTTGCTCTGCTCTATACAACTCTCGTTTCTGACAAAAACCAGCCGTCCGAAGCTCGAACGTCTCAAAGCAAGTATGTTGCTCTCGTGCATTTCCGTCATCATCGTGACCGTTCGTGACCCCAAGCAGGCGGAGAACAAAGCCTCCGAACCGCGGCTTTTCATGACAGTGATCAAACAGGCGCTGACCACCTCGAATCAAACCCAAGGGTCATGGCCTAGGGTCATCATTATTCCTCTATCTTGATTTGGAGAAAATCAGGATCTCACTTTGATGGATTCATATCAACGAAGATTCGCGGCTGAGGTCAACCTTGAGTGGGCTGGAATGAGCGGTAAGACGAACGACTTTATCTATAATTGCCTTGCTTGTGCCGTGCCTGCAGATTGGGGTTTGAAATACTCGCGCCGGATGAGCTCACCCAGAATTTACCTCCGGTACACCACGGTAACGCGGGAAAGAAAGTCGATGAGTTCTGCGGTAGACCGCTGGATCCCGTCCCGGTCTTCCCGCGCCGCCGCTTGCTCCAATGCGGCTCCCATTACACTGATTGCGTCGAAGCCATAGCCTCCTCCGTCCCCCTTCATGCGGTGACCAAGGACGCGTATGGTCTTCAGATCATTGTGTTGCAAGGCTGTTTCCAGCGTCCGCACGTCACGCCGACGATTCTCCAAAAATCCTGGAACAATGTCTTCAATACCCTGGTCAATGTACACCGTAATCACGTTCTCGACGTTGTTATGTGGTCCCGTGGTCATGACACCCACCGCTTCGTACAGGCCTGGAGGATTTCCAGAAGGGTGTGTTTCTTGATGGGTTTAGTCATATGGGCATTGCAGCCGGCCTCGAGAATCTTCACTCCGTCTTCCTTCAGCGCCAGAGCCGTCAAGGCAATCACCTGGGTAGGGGGAAGGTCATGCTCCCGCTCCCAGGCTCGGATCGCTTTTGTGGCCTCATAGCCATTCATCACCGGCATCTGCATATCCATGAGGATGAGGTCGTAGTAGCCATTCTTGAATAGTTCCAACGCAATGCCTCCGTGATCCGCGATATCAAGGCGATGAGGAGTCTGCTTCAAATAGGATCGGATCAGCACCTGATTGTCCGAGGAATCTTCGACCAACAAGATGCGAAGCGCCTTGACTTCGGTAGGAGATGTATTATGCGCGGGTGCTGAACCGGTCGTGTGTTGGATGCCCTTAGATCGGTCGAGGGCGATGCTGATGGTCTGGAGCAGATCCGACTTCCTGATGGGTTTAATCAAATAGCCGGCCAGCCCCATGTCGTAGGTTCGGGCAATATCGTCGGCCCAATGGTGAGAGGCCAACATCACAATTGTCAGGCCCTGAGGAACGCCGGCGCGTCTAATCTCTTCGGCGACCTGAAACCCATCCATTTCCGGCATGCGACAGTCAAGCAACAAGAGTTCATAGGGTTGTAGAGAAGTAGACGCTCGCCGCCATTCATCAATCGCCTCGTGACCGGACGCCACATCCATCACCTCCGCTCCCAAGGCAGCCAAGGTCTCACGAAGGATTAGACGATTGGTGGCATGGTCATCGACGACAAGGGTTCTCACCCCTTGAAGATTAATCTGGACGTTGTCGTGTTGTACGGGATTCGGGCTCGACTGCACAGCGAGTTGCACACAGCAGTGAAACCTGCTGCCCTGTCCAAGCGTGCTTTCCACCCAGATTCGCCCGTTCATGAGCTCGGCTAATTGCC
Source organism: Nitrospiraceae bacterium (assembly GCA_036522375.1). Taxonomy (GTDB): domain Bacteria; phylum Nitrospirota; class Nitrospiria; order Nitrospirales; family Nitrospiraceae; genus Palsa-1315. The sequence goes on along the minus strand of DATDFW010000125.1, from coordinate 2,679 downwards.
TTGAAATGGTCAAGCCTAAACCGGTTCCCCCATACTTGCGCGTCACTGAGGCATGCGCTTGCGTGAAGCTTTCAAAAATGACAGCGAGCTTGTCGGACGGAATACCGATCCCTGTATCGCTGATAGAAAAGCGAATGGCGCCGGGCGTGGGGAGCTCCGGATCCCGCGTCACTTGCACTGTGATGGACCCGCTGTCGGTAAATTTGATGGCGTTACTGATAAGGTTGATGAGGATCTGGTGGAGTCGGTTGGGGTCTCCGATTACGGCGCGTGGGACGTCAGGCGAAAGATGGCAGGTCAGTTCAAGGCCTTTTTCGTTGGCTCGCATGGCCAGAATCTCAATGGCTTTTTCAACCAAGTCATTCAGATCAAAGTCAGTTGATTCCAGTTCCAGATGGCCGACCTCGACCTTCGACAGGTCGAGAATATCGTTGATGAGAGACAAAAGATTTCCGCCGGCACGACGGAAAATGCGCAAGTATTTCCGTTGGTCGGGAGTCAAATTCGTTTCCCATAGTAGATCCGCCATCCCGATTATCGCATTCATAGGCGTTCGGATCTCATGACTAACACTGGCTAAAAACTCACTCTTGGCACGGCTGGCAACCTCTGCCGCTTCCTTGGCGAGAACGAGGGCTTGCTCAGCCTCCCGGCGTTTCCTCGCTTCCAGTACAAGGGTCATAAATGTGGCAAGCGAACTGGAAAAATAGACTTCTTCCATCGTCCAGGATCGCTGTCCTCCGACATGCTCGTGACAGAGCACACCGACGACCTGTCCCCTGCGCCGAACCGGCGCATCCAACATGGCACCAATTCCGAGTGGGGTCAGATAGGTTTGGGAGAACTCCCTAGTTCTGGCGTCCGTCTGAGCGTCGCAAACTGCCAGGGCATGCTCCTCATGTGCAATGGCTCGAAAATAGGCCGGGTAGTCTTGTGCGGCCAGACTGAATCCGGTTGTGTGCCGGTCGGGGGTTCGCTCATAGAGATCGAGCAGTTCCAATTCAGTTCCTTGTTCGTTGAACGTCCAAATACTCGCCCGTTCTACTCCGAGCATTCGGCTACCTGTTTCGGTGATCATCCGCACCGCCGCTTCGAGATTTCCCGAATAAATCCCATCGTGTTTCGCCAGCTCGAACAACGCAACCTGTTGCTGTTCCAACACCCGCGCCCGCTCTCGTTCGATCTGTTCGATATATTTGCGTTCGGTAATATCCTCCGAAATGCCTAGCAAATACTGAGGGGTGCCATCGGCCCCATTGATGGGAACTTTCTTGGTATGGAGCAGCCTCTTCCCCTTCCGCCGAGTCTCGATCGGTTCTTCCGGAATATCAAGGAGGTGCCCCTGTTGCAATACGTGGCGGTCCATGGCCGTAAACGAATCGGCCTCTTGCTTGGAGAAGACATCATAATCACTTTTTCCGATGAGATTCTCCCTGGGATAACCCAGCAATTGTTCGCCTGCCTGGTTGAAGCGCACGAACTTGAGAGTCTTCGCTTCTTTGACAAAAATCATGTCAGGGATGTTCTCGATAATGGAGGCCAGAAGGGCATGATTGTGTCTCCCCTCTTCTGCCGCTCGTGTCCGTTCCGTAATATCGCAATCGATGCCATGGTACCCTTGGAACCTACCGACGCTATCGAATGCGGGCACTCCTCCGCATTCAAGGATGATACGGCGGCCGTCTCGATGCAGGTAGACGGACTCAACGCCGCGAAACGATTGTCGAGCTGTCACGATGGGGGCAAACAAGTTCTCCATGCGACGGGCTTCGTCAGGAGGCATCAAATCGAACGGTGTTTTGCCGACTACTTCTTCCGCTTCATATCCGAGGATATCGTAAATTTTCGGGCTGCTGTAAGTGAAAACCCCCTGCTCATCGACTTCCCAAACCCAATCGCTTGTTGCTTCCAACAACAGGCGAAACCGTTGCTCGCTTCTCTGCAAAGCCAGTTCCGTGCGACGTCCCTGTTCCTCCGTTGGTTCTATACGTAAGGAGGTGAGTGACCGCCGTTCGGATGTCTGTGTGGTCCGTGAACGACGGACAGGAGAGCGCTTGGCCATGCGATTGCCTCGAATCGGTGACGCTTTCTTAGCCATGGCCGCATGCTCTCTCGCCGGCAACGGCATGCGCATCGTGTAGAAAGTTCGTGAGGAGAGAAAACCGGAAATTTTCAGAAAAAGCCGCGGTGAGCCTCACGCCGATTGCCGTCTGCATATCTCGTGGAGGCCCTAGCATTGTCATAGCGAGAAAGAGACGGTTAGTCTTCGTGAGAGTGCGGGACGAGAGTGAGCGTGCTGGCTTGTTTGGCCCGATTGCGGCCTTCCTGCTTGGCTTGATACAGCGCTTGATCCGCCGCCTTGATCAAATCAATGGGGGAAGTGTTCCGGCCAGGAATCGTGCTCGCAAAGCCCACGCTGATGGTGGTGCAGCCACCGTCAGAGTGCGTAATGCCAAGAGACTCAATTCGTTGCCGAAGCGTTTCTGCCACCTGCGCCGCGCCATCCGTACTCGTACCGGGAAGGACAACCACAAATTCATCGCCGCCGTATCGAGCCACGAGATCTCCCGGTCTGTTGACGGCTCCCGAGATAGCGGCGGCCACCTGTCGGAGGCATTCGTCGCCCGACGTATGGCCGAGGGCATCGTTGTAGGACTTAAAACTATCGATGTCGAGCAT
>DATDFW010000124.1:0-2454 GCA_036522375.1 Nitrospiraceae bacterium | reverse complement strand
GCATAAGGAATCTGAGCGATGAGGTCACTGGCGACCATCCCGGGTTGCCCGACGTGTTGGGCGGCCAAATCCCCAGCCGAGCCATGGAAATAGGTCGCGGCACAGGCGGCCTCCCATGCGGGGACCCTTTGCGCCAGTAATCCCACGATCATGCCTGTTAAGACGTCGCCAGTTCCGGCTGTGGCCATGCCGGGATTACCGGTCGGGCAAATGGCGACAAGGCCATCGGGTCGGGCGACAATGGTTCGTGCGCCTTTTAAGACAACGAACACGCCGCGTTCTCGAGCAAACCGTCTGGCCGTACCTATTCGGTCCGCGTTGACGCTTTGCGTGGTGGCATCGACTTCGAGCCGGGCCATCTCACCAGGGTGCGGGGTGAGAACGGGTGGAGTTTTACATTCGGTCAGCAACGAGACCTTCCCGGTCAAGGCGTTGAGCGCATCGGCATCAAGGACGGATGGCCGATCCAGATGTTTCATAAGCGACTGCACGAGCTCGACGGTTTCGTGATGTGTCGAGAGTCCAGGACCGATGGCGATCGCCGTGCGTGCTTGAAAAAAGGCTAAGACGCGATCGAGCCCCGAGCGAGCCAGTGTACGCGCCTTTGTTTCCGGGAGAGGCATGGTCATGGCTTCCAGTAACTTTGCTTCCAGTACATCGTTGACGCTGTTGGGGGTGGCCACGGTGACCAGGCCGGCTCCAACGCGGAGTGCCGCTCGGGCTGCTAACGCCGCCGCGCCGGTCTTCCCCACGGAGCCTGCAATAATCCCTGCATGGCCAAAGGTTCCCTTATGCGAGGAGGGAGTGCGTTCCGGTAAAGACCTAAACGCACTGTCGCTTGTCAGGAGCAGCGTGCGGCTTTCGATTGCATCCACATACGCGGATGGAATGCCGATATCGACGACGCGCACTATACCGGCCTGATCGATCCCTTCATTCACATAGAGGCCGAGTTTTGGAAGACCACATGTGACGGTCAACGTAGCGCGGATTGCTCGCCCCAGGATGGCCCCGGTGTCGGCCTGGAGGCCAGACGGGATATCCACCGCAATGACTGGCTTTCCGGCACTGTTGATGACATCGATGGCCTCACGATAGGTTCCGGTTACTACAGAGGACAAGCCGGTACCAAGGAGGGCATCGATGAGGATGTCGCTGGAGGCGAGGAGGGGCCGTGCCTGGTCGGCAGACCGGAATCGAATGATCGCTGATCGTCCCGCAACCCGAATGAACCGACGATACATGGATGCAGTGTCACGACTCAGGTCTGTGACCGGTGTGAGGAGCATCACATGAATCCGAGCACGGCGGCGGTGCAGCAGTCGGGCCACAACCAATCCGTCACCTCCGTTATTCCCTTTTCCGCAGAGGATGGTGATGGTCTTGCCTCGCAACGGTCCGCAGTGCTGCTCCAGATGTCTGACAATTCCTTCGCCGGCCCGCTCCATCAAGATGGCGCTGGGGATATGCGCTTCGGTGATGGTGCGGCGATCCAGTGTTTGCATCTCGGTTCCGGTCACAATCTTCATCGGTGATCCTGCGTGCGGGATCGATCCCGCGTGAGACCTTGAGTGAGGGTGGTGAGAAAATCCTGTTGTCGACTCTGGTGCATGGTCACATGACAGAAGTGAATCTCGTTGTCATTGGAGGAACGAAGGGTGCCGTACCGGTATGACGAGTTAACTCAACAACGCTTTCATTTCCCTGACGGCTTGGTCAAGCCCCACCAGCACTGCTCGGGCAATGATGCTGTGGCCGATGTTGTATTCGACGATTTCAGGAATGTGAGTCAACCGCATCACGTTGCGATAGTCCAAACCATGCCCGGCGTTGACGCCCATTCCGAGTTTATAGGAGAGCTTCGCGGATTGCGTAATGGCTTCCACTTCCGCGTCGGCCTCTTTCGAGCGGCGGGCATTCGCGTATCGGCCGGTATGGAGTTCGACAAAATCAGCCGAGACTCTGTGTGAGGCTTTGACCTGCTCCAAATCCGGTTCGATGAAGAGGCTAACAGGAATGCCGCCATCCTGTAACAGGGTCACGATCTGTTGGATTCGATCTCTATGGCCGGCCACGTCCAGGCCGCCTTCAGTCGTGAGTTCCTGACGCTTTTCTGGGACAAGCGTGACCATGTCAGGTTTTATGGTCAGGGCAATTTTGGCCATCGTTTCATCGGCGGCCATTTCCAGATCGAGCTTGGTACGGATGAGGTCCCGCAAGAGGCGAAGATCGCGGTCTTGAATATGGCGCCGATCTTCTCTGAGATGGACGACGATCCCGTCGGCACCGGCCAATTCTACCAACACGGCGGCGGCAAGGGGGTCCGGGTCGGTTCCACCACGAGCCTGCCGCAACGTGGCCACATGGTCGATGTTCACCCCAAGTCGTGGCACGGGTCCTCCGTTCTGGTTCTGTAAAGCAAGAAGAAATCGAGTTATGACGAAGTACGAAAGA
>DATDFW010000123.1:0-2820 GCA_036522375.1 Nitrospiraceae bacterium | reverse complement strand
TGCCGCGACATCCGGTTCCATCATCGCATTTACCGATGATGACTGTCTGGTCGAGCGACAGTGGGCCAGCACAATCGTCCGTGAATTCTCGACCGATCACTCGTTGGCTGTGCTCGGAGGAAGAGTGGAGCCGGGTGATCCGAATGGGCAGGCTGTTGGAACGCGGACATGCTCGGATCGAAAGCAGATCACCTCTTTCCAAGAGCTATTTGGCCGCATGATTGGCTGTAATATGGCATTTTCCCGAAAGGTTTTTGAAGTCATAGGAGGATTTGATCCTCTCTTGGGGAAAGGGACATCGTTGGGTTCCGCGGATGACCTTGACCTACTATATCGCGCACTCAAAGGACAGTTGACTATTGTGTATGTTCCTGAAGCTGTGGTGTTTCATGCACATGAACGTACCTCGACGAGTTCAATACAACAGGTGCATGACGAATACGCCAAAGGACGCGGCGGGTTCTATTGGAAGCACGTCGTGCGAGGCGATCTAAAAATTGCGCAACGTGCAGTCCGAGAAATTGTGAATTTAAGCCGAGCCAGTCTGGTCAATGGGAACCGACATGGGACACGCCCCTCACCCCCCAGGGTCTTGCGCAACCTTGCACTGGGAGCTTTTTATAGATTGATGGGAGGCTGAGCGTATGGGACAGCTGACGAAAATACTGTTTTTAGGATTTTGTGCGGGGGAGCGAGACCTCATCCTCCAAATGGCCGAGACGGGCGAAATGCCGACTGTCCGATCCCTTCTGGCAAATGGACTGAGCGGGACATCAATGTCGCTGCCCGGATTTTTTGTCGGGTCGACATGGGAATCGTTCAGTACAGGCGTGACGCCCGCAAAACATGGCATTCATTCTTGGGAACAGCTGAGACCTGGAACCTATGACATGTTTCGGTGTTACACAGGAGAAAACTTTAAGCATGAACCGTTCTGGGAGGATCTGAGCCGGGCAGGCCGGCGGGTCGCGATTTTGGATGTGCCCCTCAGTGCTCCGGCGAAGAATCTGAACGGCATTCAATTGGTGGAATGGGGCGCGCATGACGCTCAATACGGATTCTTGACCTCACCAGCTGAGCTCGCAGAGGAAGTCATCGCTCGCTTCGGAAGCCACCCCTGGAGGGGCAATTGCGACGCATCGCGTGACGCCGACGATTTCAAATCGTTTCGAGATGGACTCCTTCGCGGCATCGCCACCAAAGCAGTATTGACCAAACATTATTTGCGCCAAGGCGGCTGGGATTTGTTTGCGCAAGTCTTCACTGAAAGCCATTGTGCCGGCCACCAGTGCTGGCACCTGCATGATCCTACTCACCCCTGGTACGAGAAAGAGATGGCCCGTTTTATAGGAGATCCACTGAAGGACGTATATGTGGCCATTGATGCAGCCATGGGAAAATCCTAACAGAAGTGAACGATGATACGACCGTGGTGTTCCTGGCCGGACATGGCATGGGACCAAAGTACCAAGCACAGTTCTTGTTGGATCAAATCCTACTGCGCCTCGGGGTCGCGAAGGCTCCAAGAGATGACCCCAAACCGCAGTTACCTTCAGTCCCCAACCACATGAATAAATTGGACTCCGTTCTGGCGTGGGGCTGGCAGCAGCTTCCCGCCGAAATACAGAGAAGCCTTAAGCCTGTGCGCAAACACGTTCGCTCATGGATTGATGGTCCTCCGACTCGGCCCAAGCCCACCATTGATCCTGCAGCCGGACAATGCTTCATGGTCACTAACAACTTCGCGCATGGTGGTATCCGCATAAACCTGATCGGACGCGAGCCGGAAGGAAAGGTCGCGCCGGGGAAAGAGTTCCACAGCGTCTGCTCGGAAATAACCAACGAGCTGTTGGAAATCGTCAATGTGCAAACCGGCAAACCAATTGTACGGCGGGTTATTCGGACGGCGGAGATGTATCACGGCAACCATCTGGACGCTCTCCCAGACCTTTTGGTGGAATGGACGAATGAGGCCCCGGTCTATACGATCAGCTCAAAAAAAATCGGGGAGATTCGAGGCGAATATCGATACTGTCGATCCGGTGAGCACACGCCCCATGGGTTGTTTATTGTGAAAGGCCCTTCGATCCGTCCAGGGCAGCTGGATCGGACTGTCTCTATTTTGGATTTTGCCCCAACTCTCACAGCCATGCTGGGGGTCCACTTGCCAGACACCGATGGCACCCCGATCACCGAAATTGTGGAACCCGCGCATTTCGTCACATAGGTCTCTTCATGAACGATCTCGGGATATGAAAAGAAGCAGAACGGATGACTCTGTGCTATCAGGACTGACCGCTCAAGGTGTGTCGTCGATTGGCCGCCAGGTGGCGAGGGGAGCCGGCTGGATGGTCATGCTTCGTATGGCAAACCGGGTCTTGGGTGTGATTAGTTTTTGCATCCTCGCGCGCATACTCGTGCCCGAGGACTTTGGCTTAGTCGCATTGGCAGGTTCTTTGGGTGGTCTACTGGAAATCATCAGCGAGTTCAGCGTCGAGTTGGCATTGATTCGAGCGTCGCAAAACGATAGGCGTCTGTACGATAGTGCCTGGACGATCAAAATTGTAAGAGGCCTGGCTGTGTCAGTGGTTCTGGTGCTGCTGGCATCGACTATTGCACGATTTTTTGATGAACCGAGAATCGAGGCAGTCGTTTATTTCCTCGCCTTAGCCGGCTTCATCCTCTCATTCGAAAATATCGGGGTTGTCGAGTTCCGCAAAAGCCTCGCCTTCGAAAAGGAATTTACCTACCTCTTTCTCGGTCGATGCATATCCACAGTTGTAACCGTCGTGCTTGCCCTGATGTGGCGAAATTACTGGG
>DATDFW010000122.1:0-3303 GCA_036522375.1 Nitrospiraceae bacterium | reverse complement strand
GTGAAATTGGCAAGAGCATGTATGGGCAACAAAAGGAGTAAGGCGAGAGTACTCAGGAGTCCCATAGCCCTTACTGGCCGCTGATGATTTATGCGTCTTCCCACTTCGAATCTGGATTTGCTCCAAACGTAAATCGCTCCGGATTGATGATAGAGTATAGTTCTCCGAACGAACGGTCTTTCCAGCCTCCCTTTCCCGTGTGTGCCTTCGCAGTGGCATACACATAGAGGTCAGCAATTTCAAGCAATCGTGGTTTAGGTGAGGTCTCAATGATTGGTTCTGAATGTGGGGGCTCAATCCCAGTGGTCGGCCCCCCGATTTTGATACCGATTTGAAGGAGAGTTTCCGGCATACTTGTCCCCTGGATGGGGAAGGAGGACGCCGTGAAACGGAAACGATTCAGTGTCGAGCAGATTGTGGCGGTACTCAAGCAGGCGGAGATGGGGCCCCCTGTTTCCGACCTCATCCGCCACCTCGGGATTGCTGAGCCGACGTTCTACCGGTGGAAGCAGCGGTATGCGGGACTGGAATCGGAACAAGTTCGGGGGTTCCAACAACTGCAGGAGGAGCACACCAAGCTGAAGCGCTTGGTGGCGGACTTGTCGTTGGATAAAGTGATGCTCCAGGACATCCTGTCAAAAAAATTCTAAGGCCCTCGCGGAAGCGGAGTGTGGTGGCGTATCTGTGCACCACGTATGCGGTGAGTGCGCGGCGCGCCTGCTGAACCGTCCGCTGTGCGAGGGCCACCTATCATTATCGGAGTCATCGTGATCTGCGCACCCTGCTCCGGCAGCGGATCAGGGAGATGGCCCAGACGCGGGTCCGGTACGGCTACCGGAAGATTCGCGTGCTGCTCAATCGAGAAGGGTGGGCCGTGGGCAAGAAGCTCGTGTATCGCCTCTACCGGGAAGAAGGCCTGATGCTGCGCCATCGAGTGCCACGACAACGGAAATCCGTTGCCCTACGCTGGACCCGCCCCAAGCCGGGAAGACCGAATGAGGCATGGACGTTGGACTTCGTCGCCGATCAATTGGCAAATGGGCACCGGTTTCGCGCCCTCACCGTGGTCGATGTGTTTACTCGGGAGAATGTAGCGATTGAGGTGGGGCAGAGCTTCCGCGGGGAGCACGTGGTCACCGTGCTGAATCGGCTCACGGCCCGACGGGGCGCGCCAACGGTGCTATGTTGCGATAATGGTAGTGAGTTCTGCCGTCAGATCGTGGATCTGTGGGCCTATCAGCACAAGGTGCGTATCGACTTCTCGAGACCCGGGAAGCCGACGGACAATGCCTACGTGGAATCGTTCAATGCGACGTGGCGCCGGGAATGCCTCAATGCGCACTGGTCGAGTCACTGCACGACGCCAAAGAGTGCATCGAGACCTGGCGGCAGGAATACACCGAGAGTCGGCCTCACCGGGCGCTCCAGGATCGCACGCCGGAGGAGTTCGCCAGGGCCCACGCGGAGAATCAGCTCTGCGAGCCCCTCATCACCGCTGGAAACTCTCCCTAGCGATGGCACAAAATTAGGGAGCCGACCATGAGTGAGACGTTGCGTCATTTGTGATGGTACTACTTTCGAGACCAGGGATGGACACGATTGAAACAGTGCCAGGTCTGTCACGCGTGGTTTGTGGATCTCGCCAAAAATAAATCTACTACCCGTTGTTCACCCGCATGTACGAGAAAATGGTGGACTCGGAGCCGTCGCAGGCAAGAGGGACATAAACAATATACGAAAAGAACAAATCAAAGAGAAGGAGCACATAGCACGAAGACACGGTAACACTTCCCAGACCGATCAACCCGTGATGCTCTGTACCGTAGGCTTGCACCGAATATGTGAACAGGCCACACATCTATCAGCAGCCTCACCGGGTTCTCTTCCGCCACTCCCGAGGCGGCACCTGAACGGGAGCACCCCACAAGCCTCTCTTTACTGCTCGTGCTGTCCTCTCTAGCGTTTCTTACCCTCTATTCCTGGGAGCATATTTCCGATATCACCAGCACCAGCCCTCTTTGACCAGCAGGTGATTGATGTTGGTGCCATCAGGCAGGAGCACGTGCGCTGGTACTTGTCGTGGCCGTCGCCAAGTTGGTCGGGCCAAAGCCACGAGAAAGGTGATAAAGTCCGAGACATTGGAGCTGCAAAGACTGACTTGTTCACCTATTGGGAAAGGACCATTACCATGACGAATCTTTCTACCCGATGGATCACTTTCATGGCTTTCTTCCTGGTTATAGTCACCCTTGCGCTTTTCATGTTACGCCATGCGTCCGCCCAGGGTGCGCCAAGGATTGAGTATCGTGTGTTGCAATCTCTGTCCCTAGATAATGGCACTAGACTGGAGGAAGAACTTAACGCGTATGGCCAAGGAGGATGGGAATTGGTCCTTGTAGACATTGGCAATGTCACAAAACCTGCTCCACGATTCATTTTTAAACGAGTCGTGCAGCCGTAGGGATTAGAACTGAGCGGCAGCGCCGCTCTTTAGCCACCTCTCTCCTCGGCCGGCTAACGTACGCACTCAGCCGCCGCCGAAAGCGGTCGGCCGCATGTGGTGGTTAGCTGGCTATCTGAGTTTGACATAGCACATCCACGTGTAATGATCCGCTTCATCCTTAAACCTCTGCTGATACCCTTTTTCAACTGAATTCAACAGCGGTTCAGGAGTTGGGTAGTTCTCATCATCCCAACGGTCACCCCATCTTGTGCGTTCCGCTTTGAAAGGCGGTGGAAACTCGTAATAAAATTCGAAGTTCTGCCGTAGATATTTCGCATCGATCTCATTGGGAAGAATCTCGCGATATTGGTACTCCGCTATGCCCAATAGAGCTCCGGCCTTCCGCTTGAGCCTGGCCTGAAGAGATTGTGAGTGTGCAGGAGTATAGTTGAAACCCGAATGCATGAACGCTTTCTTCAAAAAGTAGTAATTTCCCTGCAATCGCGGGTAATTGTCTTGAAACATGAGATGTTTGAACCCAAACAACTTCGCTGTCTGGACCCGCTGGTACGCATCCTGGTGGTCATCGAAGAATACAAGCGTTTTGTCTAAGGGCAGGTCACTCCAGTCAATGGTGGAAAAATCCCGTTTGAAGTATTTTGCCCGATTCGATCTATACTGAATGTGATCTAAATTCGGATCTATACAATAGAGCTGCGGCTCAGGGCATGCTCTTTCAAAGAACCATGTCCCTAGACCGCGCCAAACACCGCTCTCGAAGATTGCTTTAGGCTGCAGGGTTTGCAAGGCAAACCAACTCAAAAACATGTGGGGAGAATGCATTCCGCCTGCATTGTCCC
>DATDFW010000121.1:0-3572 GCA_036522375.1 Nitrospiraceae bacterium | reverse complement strand
GTTGGTGGCGTTGCTTGAGCCGTGAACGCAGGATGCTGAAAAAGTTCGCCAGCATCGTTCTCAGCTCATCGAAATCCTCAACGTACCCAGAGGGTACGCCTCCGGTTTCGACTCGCCTGCGGCCTTGCTGGACAACCTTTTTGAGCATCCTGCAGGGGTATACTGTTACATCGAGTGTGTACCTTCAGAATAATTGATGGCGGATTACACGGATAGAAACTCTCAGGTATTCTTGAAGACGAACCTGCCTAAAAACTGTCAGATTTCGTCACAACCGTTATAGGGAATTCAGATGTCACTCAATGAACATGGATCCGACGTAAGCGCCACCCCCTACCATGCAGCGGGTGAGCTTGCTGGAATCACCAGGCTGGTTGATGTGTTCTACGTCAATATGGATACGTTCCCTGAAGCCGAAACAATCAGAAAAATGCACCCTCAAGATTTAACCGAATCGCGTAAAAAGCTGACGTACTTCCTATGCGGCTGGCTTGGAGGTCCAAAGCTCTTCACCCAACACTACGGTCCAATCAGCATTCCTGGTTTCCACAAACAATTCCCAATTAGTTACGAAGAGCGCGATGCTTGGCTTTTTTGCATGGAACAAGCAATTGCAGTACAGCCATTCGAAGACTCATTTAAAGAATATCTCTTGGCTGCACTCAGCGTCCCTGCAGAAAGAGTCAGACTTGTTAACTCGGGAGAAATCTAAAGCAGGATGCTGAAAAAGTCCGCCGGCATCGTTTTCAGCTCACAAGAATCCTCATGGCAAGAATGGATCATTGGTAAGTATTGAAGAGCTAGGGGAAGATCCTCTATTTGTACTTGAGCTGGTTTTCGGTTTCGACATTCATATTCTCCGTCATAAATTGAACGCCGACTTCTCATTTCTTGTTCCGAAGCGATTCCGTGAGTCGTCGGCATGTTTCCTCAAACGTTCATAGGCCGCGCCACTCAATCAATCATCAGGCATTTGCCAAATGGCCTGCTTGGTAAGATGTTGGTTCTCGCGAAAGGGCCCGGTAACACGTCGTTCGTCTCCCTTGCCTATTGACCAGATAAACCAGACAGACGAGATAGACAAGACAGACCATCCTCACCAGTCAGCTACTTCTCCGGGTTTCTCGCTGCTGAGACTGCCCGTGCGAATGCGAGCAAGCTGGTGCGTTCGTCGTCCTCTAATGCCAGTAAGAGATGGGCCTCCTCGCCGTGCATCAGGCGCAGGCTGAGGAACGGTTCTTCCCGACGCTTCTCTTTGTTGTCCCACATCGCATCGATGACCTGAACTTTGTCCAGTTGCGCGACCGACAGCACGTCGTAACGAAAGTACGAATCGCCAATGACCATGTCGAACAGGACATTGCCGGCGGTGAGCAACACGAGATTGAACCGTCCTTGATCCTCGTACCCTTCCGGTAAGAACTTGTTGATATGGCACAGCGCGATTTTACGATCGCCGAGAGCCGCGCGGATCTTTTGTTTTAGTTCCGGGTAATCGATCTGCATGGCCTTTTCATCAAGCCCGGTCGCCGCCGCAGCAGCATTCTGCGCCTTGTCAAAAATCTCGTCAGCCGATATCAACCCTGCCATGTGTGTCATCCTTTCATCCGAACCTGTTAACTCGTCTGCCTGGCCTTCATGGCTCTGGCGACGCCGATCAATCCAAGACCGGCCCACGCAAACTCCAAAAAGATGAATCCAATCCGCTGATCCACAATAGCCACAATCCCCAACAGCAACGATCCGACGATGTTGAATGCGAGATATCCCGCATTCAGTTCACGCCAGATTCCGCCCTGAAGCAGGCCATAGGCCGACAGCACCATTAGCGCACCCACCACGGATATCACCTGCAACAGCATCACACACCTCGTCTGGACCTCTCGTTCACATGCAGCGACTGCGTACCCTAACTGGCTATTCCTCACGACTTCAAGAGGATTTTCTCTGAACATGGCAGCTACTTGGCGGACAGATGATAGGAAAACCGCGTCGTACCAGCGTCATCGAGGATTTTCACGTCGAAGGAGGACGTGGTGATTCGAATGAGGCCGAAATTGAAATACCCGCTTTCATTGATCAATGTAGTCGGGCGTAATCTCTCACTGGCCAGCATTAATCGCCCTGGCGGGGCGGACAATGGGCCAGCGACAAACTCATGGAAGTCTGGGATCCCATCACCATCCGGATCATACGCATTGGCCTGCACATAGTGAACATCGCCGGCCAGGAATACGACGTTCTTCACTCTCCGGCCGAGAATCCTGTCCACTATCACCTGGCGCTCCCGTTCGAACCCTGTCCCGTCAGGTCCTCCGGCCCAGCCATCGTTCCCAGGGACCTTGGCGTCGCCTGCCTTCAAAATTGACAGCGGCACGCTGGTCACAATAACTTTCCACGTCGCAGTTGACTCGGTGAGTCCGCTCAGCAGCCATTGAAGCTGCTTCTCTCCCAACATCGTCTTGGCCGGGCCATCCTGATCCGCGTTACGGCTCCGATACTGCCGCGTATCGAGCAGGAACAACTCAAGATCAGCCCCGGCACGCACGGCCCGATAGAGCCGATTGGGATCGTCGGGTGCCACGCGGATCGGCCAATACTCGTGCAGAGCTTGACGCCCGGCCGGCATTTGGTTTTCAAAGGGTCCTGAGAAGTTATTCCGGACTTCATGATCGTCCCAGATGACATAGACCGGAACGTTCGCGAGAAACCTCCGCAGGGCCTCCGCACCCCTTTGGTATCGATGACGTGTACGGTACTCGGCCAAGGTCGTCGCCAGAAAATCAGCGCCTGGTTCGTTTGGAGGTGACGGGCACACATGGTCGGCGTAGATCGTATCGCCGAGGAACAAGAAGAAATCGACCTGCTGGGCCCGCATCACATCGAAAATGGGGTATCCGGCAGTGCCACGCCTGCAGTGCTGCCTGCCGCCCAGATCGCCACTCCAAGCAAAGGTCACGGGTGTCTGACTTCTTGCATCGGCCAACGTTGTAAATTCTCCCCTTGCCGCCACCCGTGCTTCAGTTGTTGTACCGTCACGACCTTTCGTGCCGACAAACACGTAATATCGGTATCGTGTGGCTGGCGTGAGCCCCTCAAGAGGAATCGCCAGAGTGAAATCCGTTTCCGGGCCGGTTGTGAACAACGGCGTCCGAGCCACGGGAGCGACGGCTGTCGCCATCTTCGATACCACATCCCAAGCCGCGACCGACGCCCACTCGAACTGAACCGCCATCGGCCCATCGGTCCTCAACCAGAGCAGAGCCGACTGGCTCGTGACATCTCCCACCGCAATTCCCTGCGGCAGCAGATTCGCCGAAGCGAAAGACGTTTCCGCAAAGGGACTCCCGGGGGGCAGCCCTTCATGGGACGCTGATACGCAGCTGAAGAGAGCTGGGGCACAGGCAAGAAGAAATACGACCGGACGGAACTGACGCATCATACGGAATGGCTTACCGGAAAGGGGTCGACGCGTCAAGCTTAGGCGCCTGTCGGACAGGCTCCTGAGCCCGATTGATACTCCGCCTGTCCGTCCTGCATACTATAGCGGTAGACCAGCAAGACCCAGATCC
>DATDFW010000120.1:0-4822 GCA_036522375.1 Nitrospiraceae bacterium | reverse complement strand
AAAGGGCACTTGGCCGCTACCGCCTCTTCCTTGACAAGAAAAAGAAGTGGAGACTATATTAAAAATCTTAGTGAAATCGCCAGATTGATGCGGACCTGATAGGCAAAAGGGTGTCATGACAATCGCACAGATGGATCCAGCGGTAACGTTGGCCGATCTGCAGATCTCCAAACCGGAGAAGGTGACGATTGTGTTGTTGAGCGGCGATATGGATCGAGCGATGGCGGCGTTCATTATCGCGACCGGAGCTGCCGCTATGGGGATGCAGGTGACTGTCTTCTTCACATTCTGGGGTCTTAATGCCATTCGTAAAAAGGGCGCGACCAGCTCTGCCAAAGATTGGCTTCGTCAGATGTTCGGCCTGTTGAATAAAGGGGGCGCCGACACCCTTCCCCTCTCGCGGTTTCATTTCTGGGGTCTGGGTACGAAGATGATGCAGAAGGTCATGAAAGAAAACCGGATGCCGGGTGTGCCGGAACTCATGGAGACGGCACTGGGTCTCGGTGTTCGCTTTATTGCCTGCACGACGACCATGGGACTGATGGGGATCACGAAAGATACGCTCATCGATGGTATCGATCAGTTCGCGGGCGTGACCACCTATCTTGCGGAAGCCAAACAGGGCAGCGTAAATCTGTTTATTTAAGGTCCAGGCTAAGCCTTGACCTCAACCCTCAGCCTTCATGGAGTTGTTGATGCTGCAAGCCGATGTGAAGCTCGATACGCTCGGGTACTTTTGTCCGATGCCGATCATCATGACCTTGAAGAAGATCAAGGAACTGACCTTGGGCCAAGTCCTTGAAGTTGTCTCCGACGACGAAGGCATTAAAAAAGACATGCCGGCCTGGTGCGACACCACCGGCCATCAGATGGTCGGTCTCGAAGAAGAGCAGACGAATTCGGGAATGATTTATAAAGCATTCGTGAAAAAGACGAAGTAATCGCACGGACGGATTCAGTGAAAAGAGAGAAGCCGGAGGGATGATGCTCAGACCTCCGGCTTTGTTGTGCTGATTGTCAATGGACGGGACGTGGATCGAATCGTCGAATGTGTACCGAACTTCAGTGAAGGCCGAAACCGAACGACGGTATGCGCGCTGGTGCATGCTGTGGAGTCGGTGCCGGGGGTCTGGCTGTTGGGTCGGACGATGGATCGAGATCACCATCGCTCCATCTTGACTATCGCCGGCGAACCGGATGCCGTCGCCGAAGCCGCATTTCGCGCCATTCGTGTGGCAACCGATCTCATTGATCTCCGGAAGCATAAGGGCGTGCATCCTCGGGTGGGGGCTTCGGACGTCGTACCCTTCGTGCCATTGCGTGGCACGACCATGCAGGATTGTATCCATCTGGCGAAGCGATTAGGGCGGCGAGTAGGAACAGAGCTGGAGATCCCTGTATTTCTCTACGAACGAGCGGCCCTGCACTGCGATCATGCCCCGCTCGAGTCAGTACGTCGAGGAGGGCTTCAAGGCCTTGCCTTCCGGATGGCCTCCGATCCGGACTGGACACCGGATTTTGGTCCTCCTCACCTCCACAAGACGGCCGGGGCCATGGTGATTGGAGCACGACCTCCCCTGATTGCGTTTAATGTAAATCTCCGCTCGACGGATTTGACGTTGGCTCGGTCCATCGCGAAAGACATTCGCCAGTCGAACGGTGGGTTGCCCCATCTCAAAGCGATCGGCGTGGAGTTAACCAGTCGACAACTGGTCCAGGTGGCCATGAACCTGACCGATTATGCCATTACGCCTGTACATGTGGCGCTTGAAGCGGTCCGAACCCGCGCAGCCGAGCATGGCGTGGCAATAGCGGGGAGCGAAGTGATCGGGCTTATGCCACAAGAGGCGCTGTTTCAGGCGGCTGCGCATAGTCTGGCCCTTGAACAGTTCGATGCGGAGCAGGTATTGGAAATGCGATTGGAGGCTCGGCGCTCACATGATCCGGCACGACATACTTTGTCTCGCAGACAAGAGCCTGACCCGCACGCAGAATCGCTAGCGGAATTTTTGGACGCGGTGGCCGCGCCGACCCCGATCCCTTCCGGTGGTACGGTGGCTGCCTTCGTGGGGGCTCTCGCAACTTCGTTGGGGATGATGGGGACACGCCTCAGCCTGCAGCGGGGAGTGGAACATAGACTGAGTGAGATTGGCAGGCGGCTTCGTGAACTCATGCAAGCGGATGGCGAGGCCTATCATCGTTATATCCAGGCAACGAAGCTCATGAAGACGGACAGGAGTCGTCCAGCCAGCTTATCCTCTGCGCTCCACCTAGCCACCGAAATACCGCTTGAAATCGCCGAACAGGCGACGGAGGCAGGGGCACTTCTTCATGCCTGCTCATCAAGGGTGAGGCCACGTGTTCGATCTGATGTAACCGTTGGACTCATATTGGCGATCGCCGCGGCTGATGCGGGGCGTCATACAGCGGTAGAAAATATAAACATTCAGCGTAATCAACGACTTAAGCTGTCGCTTCTCAATCGGATTCAGCAATTGACGAACCGTATTGAGGAACTGAGGGGGCTATGTTACACTGCGCCCCTTGGTCAAGGCCAGGCTAACTTAAGAAAAAAATCTCTACAGGCCTCGCCTGGGAAAGCACACAAACGGGAAGAATGGAAATCAAAGTCTTCAACAATAACGTCGAGAAAGCTCTCAAAGTTGCCAAGAAGAAACTTGCAGGGGAAGGACTCTTCCGAGAACTGAAGCGCCGGCGGTTTTATGAAAAGCCGAGTGTCAGGAAGAAAGCCAAACAGCGCGAAGCGCAGCGGCGCCGTCAAAAGTGGTTGTCGAAGCGTAAGCCAGAGTAAGCGTTCCTTTCCACCGGCTCGCCCGTTCAGTTGAGCGTGTTCCTCTCACGGCCTTCAGTTCCCCTTCTTTGTTCATGCGCCAGGATCAAATCACTGCCGCGCTTCGAATCGTCAAGCACGAGATACGGCAGTGGGAGGAGCCGGTCGTCGGCGTGGTGGCGCGCGAGTCGAACCGAGACCCCTTCCGCATACTCATTTCTTGCCTTCTCAGCCTTCGAACCAAAGACAAGACGACACGAGAAGCCAGTGCCAGGTTGTTTGCGCTTGCTCATCAGCCTGCAACGATGCTAACCCTTCCGCTCCAGAAGATTGAACGTGCGATCTATCCTGTCGGGTTCTATCGAACGAAAGCCAAATCCATCCATGCCATTTGCCGTCGTCTTCTGGATGTCTATGGAGGATCGGTTCCCAACTCCGTCGAGGAACTGGTCACCCTCTCGGGGGTCGGACGAAAAACTGCGAATTTGGTGGTGACAGTCGGCTATGGCAAGCCTGGCATCTGCGTGGATATCCATGTGCATCGGATCAGCAATCGATGGGGCTATGTGAAGACGAAGACGCCCGAAGAAACTGAACAGGCCCTGCGCGGGAAATTGCCAAGGCAGCACTGGATCACCTTCAATGATTTACTTGTTCCCTACGGGCAAAATTTTTGTCAACCGATCTCTCCCTACTGCAGCAAGTGTAAACTTATCGCATACTGCGATC
This sequence comes from Nitrospiraceae bacterium, assembly GCA_036522375.1. Lineage (GTDB taxonomy): Bacteria > Nitrospirota > Nitrospiria > Nitrospirales > Nitrospiraceae > Palsa-1315. The sequence continues at coordinate 1,302 of DATDFW010000120.1, read as the reverse complement.
AGGTAGGAGTCACGCGCTCGCGGTAAATGGTAAGGGGGTTGGAGAGAGTCAGATGAACAGCTTGGTTTCCGCATCAGAGTTCAGCGGCATAATGGCAGGTAGTCCCATAACTTCGTCAATTCTTTTCAACGGCGGCACTGTCTACGCCCACCGAAATCCGCGGCACCCTTTTCTATAGTAAGAGCCGCGCTACTTCGTCGGCTGAGGCGGCATACTCAGGGAGAAAATCGACCTGATCAATCTTCCTCTCGGCCAGCTTCTTAATCGTCCAGAATAAGAGGGATTACCATCACGTGCTTTCCCATCGCCGCGGCGGGAAGGCCAAGCGTGGCGACCTGATGCAGCGCATCGTAGGTCGCGTGATGGGCGAAGATCACAAATTTAGGTTGTGGCGGGATGATCGGTGACTATTTCTTTGTAGCCCGCGCCTTGACGCTGTTCACATAATCGGTAATGGCCGCATCGACTTCCCCTGGAGTCATGGGACGGTCATGCGTTTCACTTTCGTCCACGAGATACCTCTCATGGTCTTTTTCCTGACGCAGAACCACGGAATTTTCCGGCGTCACCTCGATCAGCATGAACCACTCGCGTGCCCCCTGCGTGATGACGACCTCTTTACCTAACCCCCTCTTCGTCATTTCGATATGAAGCTCATCCGATGCATAGAGAGTGGAGAGACTCATAAAGAGTCCCACAGCAAGGACCGCAATCCGTAATAAGGGGCTGGTTCCGAGCATGAATGGAGAACGATGCGCCAACATGGAGAGAGTATAACGTGTTGAGAAATACGCCGTAAACACTGGATACTATTCGTCGTTGCCTTGAGTGCCCTCAGGTCGCATGTTAGGATGCCGCGTCACATGGATGGCCTATTCGAAACAATTCAGCAATGGATTCCGGTCGAAGTGCTCATCGGTCTCACCGTGGCTTCGGCCATAGGCTTTGTCGGTACCCTGTTTGCCATCCCCATGATTCTGGTCCGCTTGCCGTCCGACTATTTTGACACGCGCATTCCCCGCCATTGGATGAAAGATCATCATCCAGCGCTGCGTTTGTTGGGGCTGGTCGTCAAGAACGTCGTCGGCCTTGTCTTCCTCTTGGCAGGTTTTGCTATGCTCTTTTTGCCGGGGCAGGGTGTGCTCACGATGCTGATTGGGATTTCGCTCATGGATTTTCCCAAAAAGCGTGAGCTGGAGGCCAAAATGGTCGGCCAGCCGACTGTGCTGGGCGTCATCAATTCTATGCGCCATAAATTTGGCAAGCCACCACTGACACTGGCCCCCGGTCCCTAACACCATG
>DATDFW010000119.1:0-4964 GCA_036522375.1 Nitrospiraceae bacterium | reverse complement strand
GTATTTCTATAACCCACCGAAGAAGCTGTAGAACTAGGAAGTGTCCTAGTGTTTAGCGCATGAAAGCCCCGTCGGCCCATCATAAACAACCAGCCTGCAATCCCAACATGTATTGGCTCGAACCAAATCGGGTTAAGCCTGGACCGTCAAAGGTACTCGCGCCGAGGGTCCATCTGAAGAGATAGATTAAATGGGCCGGTGCCGGAATTGGAATAACATCTACCAATAGCGCTAAGCGTGATCTATTCAGCAGGCAGGGGAATGTTCCGATGGTATGACCGAAGGCTACCAGTTTGTGAAGGAATCAACCTCTTCCTGAAGCATGGGACTTCCGAAAACCAACTCCATGCGCTTTCCCCGTCTGTACAATCACCTTATCTCCTTCACGATGTTCTGACCACATTATGCTGCAAGGGCCACAATAACCATGTGTCCGCTCTGAATGATTGCCACCTCGACATGCATACTGATCATATGGAACGGTGTTGGGCTAAGCCATGAGACCTTTCAAACGGATGTCTGTAACCCCTAAGATCCAGCTCCGCCATGATCCTTCGATATCTATTCTCGATGAAGGCTTTAAATCGCTCCAGATCTCTCTGCATACGTAACGACACCGCACTCACCCCATCTGCGACATCTTTGATACCGCTCTCGGTGGTATACCCGACCCGCAAAAGGATTTGCGACTTTGCATCCGAGAGCGAATGAAATGTCACCATGGCTCCAGTCAAGCTACCGCCTCGACTCTTCCAGGCAATGCGCTTATCTGCTGTTTGTTCGATGATCTTGGCTAGCCACTCCTTTTCCTTGCCTGCGATCTCAGCTCTCCAATGCAGGAGCTTGGCATCGATCTGCGTGACTTGTTTCACGCCTTCCATGAACTGGGGAAAGTCCTCAAACTGGGTCCATTGATGATACGCGACCCGCACTGGGACGTTGAGATCGGTAGATAATACGGCAGTCAACATATGTTCTCCTGGGCAAAACTGGAGGGAGGCGTCAGAGTGGTCTCACGAAAGTCCAATACGGGAAGCCGACAACAGCAAAAACCCCCTGAACCCATCTTCAGGTGAATCGAAAAGCAGCGTGCCGCATGCCGATCAGTTGGTCTACCCGATCAAATCCATAGTCATTATTTGACGATGCACGCTTACGTCAATGTATGCACCTGGGGGATATTGTGAGGTGCAAGGGTGACAATACAGAGGAATGGCGCTGGGTTTTTGAGGGCAACACTGCCCTCCCGCTTGAGCCGTTCCACGGCGGAAAATACCTGGTTCCATGAATAGTAGGGAAGCCTTTCGTTCAGTTCTTCAAGCGAGCAACTGCCGACTTGAGCAAGTTCATCCAGGATGGCCGAGTCAAGAAAGTCTGTCTGGATCATATGATTCTCCCATTCAATGTGGTTGCTAGTCTGTGCGAAGTTATAGCCGAATCATGGGCAAAGCCCCATCGAGCAAAATGGGATTATATTGTCGTATCGATCCAACCGGCACTGTCGTGATTTATATGACAATGGCAGCGATAGACCCATTTACATATGAAGCGATGTGGCAGTGCTGACAGTCGTGAGCCGCTGACGCGCACGGTACATGGACCGATCCTGATGAACCGAGGCATTCGAGGCGCTGTTTTTGGAGGGGGCCATCTTGACTTTTTCTGCGATGAAATTATCTCCCAACATGAGAAATGACAATGCACATCAGACCATCGTATTCACATGATCTGCCAAGGGAGGTCCTATGAACACGATACGAAAAGAAGTGCGTGAGCTGATCGGCGTCCATGAAAAAATACAGAGTGCCCTGACACAAGGCAAACAATTAACAGGCGATGAAAAGGACTTGATAGAGATGTGTGCAAGTGAGCTACTGACCTTTGTGTCGAAACAGCATCATGCTCCTGAGCCATAATGTTGTTTACCCCACACCGCAGCCGGTGGCTTTTTTGTGGCCAGAATCATGGCCTAAGCACCTACCCTGCCAGATACCCCTTTGCCAAGTCCGGAAAATTTCGAGAACCTCCTTTTAACACCCTATGCAGCTACCTCGCATGAGCCCCCCAGGGTTTGGCCACGCAACTACATCCCTCGCAAAAGGGTACGCTGACGACAAAAAGAAAGGGCCATGCCTTAGCAGACATAGCCCCCTCGACCACCAAGTGTAGCCCCTTACAGCATCACAGCCTCACAATCAGTGCAAATGGATGCAATCTCAAAAAACGCGTCGCTCCTCTGCTCCAAAGTTTTCAGCGGATTTACCTGAGGTTTCTTTGTCTGGGTGAAACTGCTTCATCGGTTTCCCCAGTTTGGAAGTTCGTCAACCAACCGTATCAAACAAATACAAGTTGGACAGTTTTCTCAGAATCGGCCCCTAGCAGGATCCACATAAATGAGCACATCTGAACTCCTGACCGGGAGTTGCCTTGCCTCCTGGTCAAGCACTCGCCTGTTGGTGAACCCAACAATCTTGGGCCGAATCGTCTGCCGTTGTGTCTTCGGTCTGACTGTTGAGCGAGTCTCTCCAACCTATACGGCTTCGATCAAAGCCTTTTGCTCATCCTTCTGGGCGAGAGACTTACGACGATCCATCGCTTCTTTCACACCAGATTGGACGGTCCGACTCCATCGAGTCGCCTGCAATTGCGCCTTTTTTGCATAGCGACCGACATCACGCCGGGTTTCTGCACCAGCTTGTGGCGCGAATAGTAATCCAATTCCCGCTCCGATCACCGCCCCGCCTGCTATCAATGCTGCAGCCTTCGTCACCTGATGTCCCTGGTCCGACATGGTACACCTCCTGAATACGGTTGAATGAGGAATGTGATTGTCGACATCCTTCATGCACATGTCCTAATCCGTATCAGCAGTAAGCATGCCAGACTAAAAATCACGAAAACTTCCCATCATTCTTCGTTGAGCCGTTCCTGCAATTAAATACAATTAATTTTCAGTGGTGTTTTCCTCACAGTTGACAACACAGTCGTGACAGAAAACCAACATACGAAAGTAAAACTCCGCTCAAACTGGCTCTGAGCAATGATCGGAGGAATCAATTGTTCGCTGGACGTTCGCGTGCTTGCAATGAATGAGACCCTCACCTATGATTCTGCAAAACCCCACATGAGGAATTCATGAATTGGTTGCACGCTATTCCTTTTCCTAACATCAATCCTGTCTTCCTTGAACTAGGCCCCCTGCAATTTCGTTGGTATGGTCTGATGTATTTGATCGGGCTAACGAGCGCCTATTTCCTCATCCTACGGCGAGTGCAGTCAAAGGGCCTCTCCATGACCAAGGACCAGGTCTACAATATGATCGTGTGGGCAGCGTTCGGGGTGTTTATCGGGGGACGGCTCGGCTATACGCTTTTCTACAATTTTTCCTATTATATGCAGCACCCGGCCAATATTCTAGCGGTCTGGGAAGGAGGCATGTCCTTCCACGGCGGCCTGCTAGGCGTCATTGTTGCCTTATTTTGGTTCAGCCAACGGTACGGTATCCCCGCCTACCAAGTGGCAGACTTGGCAGCCGCTGCTACACCAATCGGGTTAGGATTCGGGCGACTCGGCAATTTCATCAACGGGGAATTGTATGGCCGAGCGACCGACGTAGACTGGTGCATGGTGTTTCCAAGTGGAGGACCTGCCTGCCGCCATCCTTCACAATTGTATGAGGCAGGTCTTGAGGGTGTCTTCTTATTCACGCTGTTATGGGTTATTGGGAAAACCTCTCCCCCACCTGGGACAATTTTCTGGAGTTTTATCACTGGCTATGGCTTGTGCCGCATGTTGATAGAGTTCGTTCGCGAACCCGATGCTCACATTGGTTTTATCTTCGCATCCTTCTCTATGGGCCAGCTCCTTTCCTTCCCAATGATCGTGGTCGGCGCCTGCATGCTCGCCTTCGGCTACCAACGGAAGGGCTTGATTCAGGCTAAATCTCAGGATGTTCGAAAAAGCGATCTTGGCACTCGCAAAGTTTGAAGTCTGTACGCATGCCATGACAGGAGAACCGTCCAGGAGGATGCTCAAAAAGTTCAGACATCTCACCCACCCAACCTCGGCGCGCCAAGACGCGCCGTTCCGCAGGCAAGGCCGCAGGCGAGTCGAAACCGGAGGCCTACCCTCTGGGCGCACGGTGCGACGAATAAGGAGCACCACGTCTGTGCGCGCCGCCGAGTGGTGAGACGGCCGGGTCTCCGTTGAGGATTTCGATGAGCCGAGAACGAAGCCCGGGGAAAGGCGCGTCTCGGCGCGCCAGGGTCGGGCGGGTGAGAAAAGGGACTCAGCGTCCTATTAGTAAGGCATCTCGTCGTCATCAAGTCCGACATGATGTCCAAGTTCATGGACTACCGTATCACGAACCTCCTGAATGACTTCGGCCTTCGACCGGCAGAGACGAAGAATGGGACCTCGGTAGATCGCGATACGGGCAGGGAGCTCACCGGCGGGCTGAAAAAAAGACGTTTGATCAATCGGGACGCCTTGATACAGACCAAGCAAGTCGTCTTCTGATTCCAACTCAAGACTCTGTAAGATTTCAGCCGAAGGTTCCTCTTCGACCACGATAGAGACCTCTTCGGCGAGCCTCGCGAAGCGGGCCGGCAGTTCGGCGAGTGCTTCTTGGATCCAGACATCGAATTCTTCTGGCGTGACAGTCATTGGATGCTTAGCCCACGAAAGGATGTGAAATGCCATCTCGGCACAGCAGAATTTCGATGGCCGTATCCGTGGCAGAACAGAGACTATTCTCGCAGGATGCTCAAAAAGGCCGTCAGCAAGGCCGCAGGCGAGTCGAAACCGGAGGCGTACCCTCAGGGGTACGTTGAGGATTTCGATGAGACGAGAACGAAGCTGGCGGACTTTTTCAGCATCCTGCTAGACATCAATGGCGATACCTGGCCTTAAAAAGACAAACTGAAACGAGAGAGGTGGCAATCCTAGCGTGCTCGCAACGGCTC
>DATDFW010000118.1:0-22797 GCA_036522375.1 Nitrospiraceae bacterium | reverse complement strand
CAGGTCAATTTCAAGCAGGCCCTTCGCACGGTACGGGAAGACATTCGCAGCGGTAGTGCCATGTCCGAAGCCATGAGCAAACACCCTCAATACTTCAATGAACTCTACGTCGCCACGATCCGTGCAGGCGAACAATCCGGCAATCTCCCAGAAGTGCTGCAACACTATATCGGTTATCTCAAACTGATGATGGAGCTGAAGGCGAAGGTCACCAAAGCGCTGGCCTATCCTGCATTTCTCGTGATCATCGGCGTCGGAGTGATTGGCTTTATGGTCGGCTATGTGATGCCCACATTCGTCAGCGTGTACGGTGAATCGTCGCAGGCCTTGCCTGTGGCCACACAGGCCTTGCTCGATTTGATCAAGCCTAACTGGGCCGCAGGTTTGGTGGCTCCAGCAACTATCCCATAAAAACATTTCGGCGCAGTGGTATGACACGTCGATTACTTACTTGGAATACAATGGATTTGATACGAGCTTGCTCATCCCATTTGCCAGCAACTACTATCAATTTGCTCCTGAGCCGACTAAGAGCGGTGGGGGGAGGAACTTCCGTAACTCCCCCATCCAACCCCACGCCCAAGCGCAAGCCGACAGTGCCTCCAGTGCTTCCATCGGCAAATAATCCTGGAGTTCTAAATGGCGAAGTCAGCTCCAATGTGCTCTTGGGCCCGGGTGATGTCTTCCAGGGCCTGAAGGCAATTGGCTCAGGAGCATTCGTGTTGGCTACTCTAGGACATGAGGTATTTGAGAAGTTATTTGAGGATGCAGCAAAGTGGATTTTCCGTAAGGGTGGACGAGGTCCTGCTAACCTTACGGATGAAGGCAAGGGTTTGCGTGGCAAGCATGCTCTAGCTGCTAGCCACGCTGGTCGATACGAATTGGAACATTAGTAGGATGGTGTGCGAATCTTCTATGAATACTGCTTGACCGGGACCTTCCTGGCGTCTAGCATAGAGACGTACTGTGTTGAGCCTCGCTGACTGTTCTGTCCCTCGCGCCTCTTGCTTCCTCCTGCGCGTTTGATTTCCCAGTCTTCGCCGCTCCTGTGTCAGAGTGTTTTCAACGTACTTCAATTGCAGGCGTTTCGGTACGGACTCCGAAGCCATCAAGGAGAAATATCATGACACCCGATGAACAAATCACAAAGATGAAGAAAGCAATAACTCAGGCGATAAAAGTGATGGGAGACCGGTTTGGGTCGACGGAAGCAGACGTCGAAAGGGCGATTGATGATCTGAAGGCGTCCATGCTGACGGTGCCGGCCGTAGCGGTCCCGCCTCTTTAGAGTAGGGCGCCTGAGACTCCCGTGGCATAGTGCAGCAAGTACTGGTTGAACTCAACAGCCATGGACTCAAGTAAGGTGTTCGCTGGCTTTTGTGTGATCTGAGACGATGCAGGGCCGTTCGACTCTTGACAGGATCGAGTATCCATTCGTGGTGGCATTGCTCCAACAAGATAATCGATCCTTTGCTGAAGACACAGGATTGTGTGAATGACTTGCAGCGCGCCATCACGGGGCTGGCGACCAGGGGATCGCACTCCATCGATCGCTTTCGCTAAGGTGCGGTTGTCAGCGGAACACATACGACAAGGGGGAATGCCGTCATGCCGGACAATACAAAAGCAAAGAAGGGTCGTGTCGCTGCAAAAGCGGTCGGCAATCCGTCACGAATCCCAGTTGATGGCGATCTCACGTGCAGCGAATCCCAGATTGAGGACATCCTCTCAGAGGGCGAGTCCAGTAGGCCGATGAGCAAGAGTGACAAGAGCCTTCATTCAAAACGCCAGCCAAAGCCTTCTCATTAAGACGTCCAGGGTGGAGGCGGAATCTTCTGTCCGGGCCCGCCGAATCTGCTCGAAACAGCCAGGCTGTCTGTCCAATTGCTCCGGGAGCAGGAGTCCATCTTGGGTGTCGGTCCAGATCCCTGCCAGTGGACACCTCCCTTCGGCAACGCTTGTTGCGTTTTCGCAAATGTGTAACTGACACTGACGTCTCTCTCGAAATGACGGCAATCGAAAAACGGAAGTGCGTTACCGATTTCGGCGGTCCCAGATGAAAGGAGCCGACCCATGAAAACGGTCGAAGTTTTCGAAGGAACAGACTGTGTACGCAATCGCATGCTGAAAGTAGTACGTCCTCTTCCGACAACTCGGGGTGAGCGACGCTCTGGTTAAGAACGCTCTCTTGACGGGACCAACGTCAGCAGCCAGCAGTTCTCCTTTCGCAGGATCTCCTAGACGGGGGCGGATGGGGCAGCGTTGTGGGTGACAAGTCTGGCCTGTCTGAGTAGCCCGCGGGCCCGCTCCTATTATCCCGGACGTGCAGACTAATGAAATTCTAGTGTGCCCACCCGCTTGTCCCACCCCTCTTGCGCTGGCGCTGGTCGTTATAATGACAACAGAGTATGCTATTCAGCATCTCGACAGAGGAGCCGCTGCATGACCGAACAAAGGACTGATGTTAGGCCTCGTTGGCCTCTCCCGACATATGACTATTGGTCCACCCCGTTTGCTGAGTCGTTGCTGCAGCAGCTGGACCTCTATCCTGGGGCCTCCATTCTCGACATCGCTTCGGGCCACGGGATTCCGGCTTTCTACCTGGCAGAGCGGGTGGGGCCCATCGGACAGGTTTTGGCGATTGATCACAGTGAGCGTCAAGTTGAGAGTGCACGGGCTATCCAAGGCGCGCAACTCCCGTGGCTGCGGTTCGAATGCCTGGATATGCGCGCGTTACCTTCGTACCTGCCGTGTTTTGATCGAATCACCGGCAATCTTTCCGTCATGTTTTTTCGTCCCAACCGTTTCGAGGTTGTCCAGGGCTTGGTGAGACATCTCAAGCCAGGTGGACAACTGGTATTGACATTCCCTTCCCTCGGTACGTTCGATTCACTCTGGCGTCGGATCGATCAGGAGATGGCTGTCCGTGGTCTCTTGACGGAACGCCGCCGTCTTGAAGCCTATCTCGCTGAGCGGCCGTCAGCAGGAGAGGCCCGCGGATGGATGGACAGGCTTCATCTCACGCGCGTGGCCGTGACCGAGTTTCCGTTGAACGTGGCGACTGGTCCAGGCAAGGCATTTCTCCACCATCCATTGCTTCGAGGCGGATTTCTCGACGATGCCTACGAATGTTTCGATGATCAGGGGTTGGCTGATGAGGTCATGACTAGAGTCTCAGGTGATGTGGAGAGCTTCACACCGCTGATTGCGCAGCGTTGCGTGTTGTCAGGGTGGAACCCATCGGACGGTTGATGTGTGTGATTATTCGTTTACGAAGGGCTCGGCAAACTGTCTGGTCCAGTTTAAAATCGGTATCCAAGTTCCACGATGTACATGTCCACGCCGAGACTGGAGGATCCGTAGAGGCCGGCATCGGAGAAGTGTTGGGCACGAAACCCGGCAAAGGCGTGTGAGAATGGATTGACGCGAACTCCCGCCGTCGCGATGATTTGAACCGGACCTCCGAAATCTTGCACGCCAAATTTGTAGTTGTTGAAGAATCCCGCTCCCGCTCCTGCGTCGAAGGTGACCAGTCCCCCCCAGCCGCTCAGCGCGAGATCCGGTACGAGCGTCACGATCAGGCCGCTCTCACCTGCACCTTGCAGTAGCCCCGCGCTGGTGATCAGTCGTGTTTCCAGACCCCACAAGTTTCCACCGAGCGGCCATGCCCAGGGGAGCCTGAAAACCGCCGCGATGTCCATCATCTGGAAATGATATTTTTGCTCTTTCCCCAAGATAGGAGTTTTTCCACTGAAGCCAAAGCGAGGGCCGATGCTGAGGAGGGTGATATCCCCCGCAAGGCTAGTTGTGCAGAGGGCTATGGAAAGCGAGAGGGTGATCAGCAGAGTCAGGAGGCCTGGATGTTGATGGTGATGCATATGAGGTCTCTCGGTGACTCAGGATCAGTGTGGCATGGTTCAGCGATCTCACCAAGGATTCATGTCTATTTGCACAGCAATGATGTTTTGTGCGCGGCTCCAGTACGGCGTACTACACTAAGAAGCCATGTTTGTTCTTATATCGATGTGACTACGACAGCGCAGATGGAACAACACCCACAGCCCATTTGTACATGGGTGTCATTGGTTTGAGAGCTCGATCAGTGAGGACTGAGTTGGTGAGGGCAAATCGACTGACGAACATGAGTTATGATGGGAAGGAGCGCTTTGTGATTGAAGCGCCCCTTCTCCATGTGCTGCTTCTGTACGGTGACTTAGAAGCGACCGCGACCGCCGCGATCTCCACCACCAAAGCGACCACCGCCGCCACCACCGCCGCCTGTACGGGGTTCTTGTGGTTTGGCCTCATTGACAGTCAAAGGGCGTCCGTCCATCTGTGAGCCGTTCAACGCGGTAATCGCGGCTTTGGCTTCTTCTGGTGTGGCCATCTCGACGAAACCGAAGCCTCGTGATTGCCCGGTGAACTTGTCCGTGATCACACGCGCAGACTCGACGGTGCCATGCGCGGCGAAGAGGGTGGTGAGCTGTGATTCAGTTGCCGCATAGGGCAACCCGCCGACATAAAGTTTTGAACCCATGGGGGTTCCTCCTTCTGAAATTGATATTGCATGAGGCTCGAGAACGCATACACGAGGGGAAGGAACGGGCCGAAGACGCGAACGATGGAGCGGCTTGGGTCGAGCTTCCGATCAGATTCTCGGGACCAACAATATCGGTGATGGACCGTTCTATTTGCCGTTTCATGCGAGGTCCGCCGCGTGAAACATGACTATCGTAACAGAGGCGAACGTGAAAAGCTATAGTCTCTGTCGTCTAATTTGTGGTGCCTGCACGATGAGAAATAATGATATGGGCGGGTCGACAATCGTGGTTGATGCTTGGTGCGAGATGTTCAGGCTGCCGTCCTAGACATCGGCATTGCCTGTGGGCCCTGGCCCTGGCCAGATCAGGTAGGGTGGCTTTTTCATCGTCTCGGCTGAACGCGGGTAGAGACGTTGGGCATAACTGTAGGCATCCTCCTGCGCCACCAAGCAGGTGGCTGCGGCGAGGTGGTTGGACACAACGCGGAAGGCGCCTTGATCATCCGCTGCGATGGTCGCTATGTAGAGAGCACAGGTAAAGTTTCCCTCTTTTGAGTAGGCGGTGCTGATTAAGAGATGTGATCCATCAGGAAAGATTATTATCGGATCTAAGTTAGTACGACCCATATCGACTCCTTTTTCGTGACTCGGAGGATCTCAGATTGATCGAGTGCGGAACAGACTCGTATGATACTGTGGTCTCATTAAAGAGACGGTGTGTGTCGGATAGAGTGGAAACTTGAGCATCGATCGCGCAGAATCTAGAGGGAGAGAATGAAGGCGCGCGGGATAGAGAAATGACAGGACTTTATCCCAGGTCAGGATAGCACAGTCCTGATAGGATAGCGAACACATCAGCAGCCTATCGGGACATAATTCTTGCCCAATGCTTAAGGCAGCCGCTCGACACCAGTGAGCATTTCTTTTCAAGAAAGTTGACGCCAGTGGATGCTTGCTGTACGATGCGAAGCACATCGTTGTCCAAGTAGTCCGACGGCACGGATGTATACACCATAACGGACTTCGCGATCGCATCGCGACCAGGTCCTGTCGGAGTTGATGCCTTCCTGGTTTCTCTCCCCTCGGTTCTCTGATCCCGTCTTCATGCGATCACACTGAAAGGATAGTGCATTGCATACCTCTGTTCACACGAGTTTTCATACCCTTGGTCTGTCAGAACCGCTCTTGCGGGATTTGACGGCAGCGGGCTTACTGGTTCCCACTCCTATTCAAGCTCAGGCCATTCCTCCCGCCCTTCAAGGCCGAGACGTCATCGGTTGCGCACAAACTGGTACGGGGAAGACGGCTGCGTTTGTTGTACCCATTATCGAACGGCTGGCGGTCCTACCGAAAGGGCAGCCGCAGGCATTGATTCTCGCTCCGACGCGGGAATTGGCGTTGCAGATTTTTGATTCGATCGAAAAGCTCGGGCAAAGCCACGGCGTCTCTGCCACGGTCATTGTCGGAGGGAGCGATATGCAGGCGCAGATCAGAGGATTGCGTCAGCGGCCTGATGTACTGGTTGCCACACCGGGGCGTTTGCTGGACCATATGTGGAACGGGACGGTCAATTTGGCGCTGATTAAGATCCTCGTGCTGGATGAAGCAGACCGTATGCTCGATATGGGTTTTGCTCCGCAGATTAATCAAATTTTCGACGCATTGCCAGTGGAACGACAGACGTTACTCTTTTCCGCCACCCTTCCGAAGGATGTCACCCGCTTGGTCCAAGCGAGCCTGAAGGAGGCCGTTCATGTCATGGTAACACCTTCCTCGACAATGGCTGACGGAGTAACCCAGGCGTTGCATCATACGACCTCACATGAGAAGACGAATCTGTTGTTGGCGCTGCTTGGGTCGGAACGAGGGACTATCCTCGTATTTGCTCGAACAAAAAGTCGGGTCGATCGACTCGGACAGATGATTGAACAGGCTGGGCATCGTGTCGCAGTCATTCATGGAGACCGAAGTCTGCCCCAGCGTCTTCGTGCTCTCGACGGATTTAAACGAGGGCAAGTCAGAATTCTCATCGCGACGGATATCGCAGCCCGTGGGATTGATGTGGCGAACATTGCCCATGTAGTGAATTACGATTTGCCGAGTTGTCCGGAGGACTATATACACCGTATTGGACGGACAGCTCGAATGAACATGACTGGGAGAGCCACGAGTTTTGTGACATCTGAGGAACGTGATCAGCTGCGCGCGATCGAGACACTGCTGGGACTTCCTCTGCCCTTGGCAGCGGGAAGCCCTCATACGCATTCAAGGATATCTGATCGTTCAAGAGGTGACGGTCAGCGGTGGAGGCATCCAGGCGAAGGTCGACGCCCCAGGCAATGGAGCCTTGTTATTCCGGATGGGAATTAAGTCCTTAAGGGATGTGGGCGGCCTGCAGAAGGTGTTGGTTGCTGGGTTTGGGATACAGGTGTCGTAGCGCGCAAGTAATAGGGAGATTGATGCGCTACGCTGGGATTGCGCCCACGGCTCTCCTAATACAATGGCTCTTGTGGACCCCATTGAAGCCCTGCCAAATCGGGATCTTCTCCCTCTGTGTTCAACGCGCGAGCAGGTTTCTCGCTCTTGCGTTGCTCTCGGCGGGCGTCTTTCTCGCGCCTCTGAACTTGCTTTGCCTTCTCCCGGTCTCGTTTTGCGATAGTTGTTTTTCCAGCTCGTCCGATGATGCCCTCCTTTGCGTGGCGACTCGTATTGAGTCGTCAATCGCTGCCGTTTTTGGTCCTATTTCCTCTTGGATGCGGCGACTCCGCCACTTCGCGGCGTCTCTTACCACTGGCGTCCGGAGCACGTTTAGGAGTCTTTGCCTCCCGTTCGGCCGAACGAGAGCGAGTGCCTTGGCCGAATCCACAGCTGGCCAAGTTTGACACCTGTTGACGAATGTCAGCCATTGAGGTCGCCACACTGGTGTCGATAGGACCTGGAAGGCCAAGCACCTCCCAGCGGACTTTTGCTTTCCGTGTCGCCCGTGCTCGATTCTTTCTCGTCTTGTCGGCGCGCCACCCAGGGGAAAGCTTCATACGTGCTCCTTTACAAATCCTCACATCTCCAACATGAACCAGTCCCGATGGAGATAGAGGCCGGAATGAAACGCCCACATTATTCCACCCACGCTCCTGCCAGGCATTCGAGTGCACGACATGGGTGGAGCGTCTGAGCAACAGGTTCTGCAAGATCGATCGCGCTGAGATAACCGAATACATCTAGAAGGGCACGAGAGCCAGCATCTGCTCGTATGAAATATTAAACTACCATGGCCTATGGTGAGAGTCAAACAAGGTATTTAGCCAATTTACTAAATATGAATGGTGGATTTGCCTATTGATCTTCGGAGCCATCCAGGGATGATGCGTATCTTGTTGCCGTTGTGCGGATTAATGTTCACGACATGCATTAACTCGATTGGTGTGTTTGAAGAATTCTATTTGTGAATAGAACGTCCTGTTGTACGGTAGAAATGAGTGGTAGGGACTCACGTTGGAACAGACCTCACATCGATTTTCTGTTTTGAATAAGTTTCGCCGGCATCCCAGGGTCCGCATCTCGGCTCCGTTTGTCTGCGCCTTGTCTCATTGCCAATCTCATCGTTGGTTGATGAGGCCTGGGATCGATTTGGGAGTGGTCTACGATCTTTCGATATCCGGTGCCCGAGTTAGCACAGAGGCAGAGATTAGGCCAGGGGATGAAATCACGTTGAGCCTCCGTCTTCCCAGACAAATCAAGCCCGCCAATATTGCCGTCGCTACCGTGCGGTGGACGAAGGATCAGTTCTTCGGCCTGGCGTTCACGGAATTATCCCCTGCTGCACAGAATCGCCTGAAAAAATATGTGGCAATCGTTTCACTGACTGCTGCGTAACCACACGTTCATTCGTCACTTTGCTCGCCACTACATCGTGCGCTACTTGGGGGGCCTACCGCGCACTCGCAGGTGAGCTCTGAGGGCAGATTATTAGACCTTTCTTGATGAAGTCAGTCTATCGATCAAGAGGAGGAGGGGGAAGATACATCTACATCTAATTGCATGGATATGCTGAGGCTTGCACGGTAGAGGGGAAGCTGGCGAAGGGCGAGGGGACATCTTGTGGTTGAAGTCTTCTGGCGTGAGCTGTACGTGTGGGACAGGTTACTTGATGGCCACTGCCTTCACTTCCTTGAACGTCGTCTGGCCGAGCAGAACCTTCTGAACCCCATCTTGCATGAGGGTGGTCATGCCATCTTCAATGGCCGCTTGTAGCATTTCTTCAGTTCTCGCCTTCGTTTGAATCATGCGTTTAATTCTGTCCGATCCCAACAGCAACTCGTGCAGGGCTACGCGTCCCTTAAAGCCGGTGCGATTGCAGGTTTCACAACCTTTCCCGCGAACCAGACGGAACGTATTGTCTTGTGGGATGCCGAGTTTGTCCCACTGTTCCGGCCCGTAGCCCTGGCGTATTTCTTCATATTCTACCGGTGTTCCGACGTACTGCTCTTTACAGTCCTTGCAAATCCGTCGAGTGAGGCGCTGGGCGAGGACTCCCAGCATTGCATCGGCGAAACTAAATGAGTCGCAACCCATATCAAGAAGTCGAGTGACGGTTTCCACCGCGCTGTTTGTGTGAAGAGTGCTCATGACGAGGTGTCCGGTCAATGAGGCTTCAATGCCGATTTCAGCTGTTTCTTTATCTCTCATTTCACCGACCATAATCACGTCAGGGTCGGCCCGGAGAAACGCACGCATGGCGGCGGCAAATGTGAAATTGATTTTTGGCAGAACTTGAACCTGCCGGAGCCCATATTGCGTGATTTCGACGGGGTCTTCCGCTGTCCAGATCTTAATATCGGGCGTATTGATATGACCGAGGACTGAGTGCAGAGTTGTGGTCTTTCCAGACCCGGTTGGTCCGACACAGAGAATGATACCGTAGGGTTTTTCGGCGATCGCCTTGATCGCTGCGATATTCCGATCCGAGAACCCCATTTTATCGAGAGGCAAAGGCTCGCTGGCCGCAAGCAGGCGCATGACCACGTCTTCGTTATATCCGGCGGTCGGAATCGTGGCGACGCGCAACTCGATTTCCTTACTCTCCGACAGTTTAAATTTGATCTTTCCGTCCTGGGGTTTGCGTCGTTCAGCGATGTCGAGGCTGGCCATGATTTTGAGACGCGACACGATCGCGCGTCGATAGCTTTGCGGAATCTTCATGTATTCGAAACAGTCGCCGTCGACCCGGAAGCGGACAAGCGTTTCACGCTTTTCCCCATAGGGTTCGACGTGAATATCCGAAGCGCCTTGTCGGTAGGCATCGGCGATGATTTGGTTGGCCAGCCGTACAATAGCATTGTCGTTTTCATCGAGTCCGCCACCAGACTCCTCTGCCGCCGCCTCTTGGGCTTCACTGACGAGTTCGCCGAGAATGTCGGAGACATTTTCATCTAACTTTCGTCCGCTGGTATCGCCCTGTGCTTGGCCTGTGGCGGAGCTGAGGAACTGCGCGATATCGCGACGGAGACTGATTGCGAAGCGAATGTTCAGGCCGGGGAACGTCCGTTTAATATCCGCCACGCGATCGAGGTCGCTGGGGTCGTCCGTCAAAATTTCAATGGCGGTTCGGTCCCGCTTGAGGGGCATCCAATGGTTTTTTTTAAGGTAGTCGACGTTCAGGTTTTTCAAGAGTTCGATGTCGACAAGTGTTCGATCGCTGTACTCGATGTAGGGACATTTGTGAAACAAGGCGAGTGACTTGCCAATCTCGTGTTTCGGTACCTTGTATTTCTCGATTAGGATGCTCTCGAAGTCCGATACCCCTTTCCTGGATTCGGCAATCGCATGGTCCAATTCGGACTGTGTAATGCGGTTGTTCGTCACCAAGAGATCAAACTTGGTCGGGGCCTTTTTAGAGACTTTACGGAGATTGAAGAGGGCGATACCGAGTGCCTTCGAGATTTCCGCGACGGATTCTTCATCTTTTCGCGTGAACCGTCCGCCGCTCTTCTTGTTGAGCAGTTGGAGGACGCCCATCAAATATTTGTTGTCCGCCACAATGGGGTAGGTCAGAACCTGTTTTGTCTTGAATCCGGTTCGTTTGTCGTAGGAAGTGTCATGGAGGAGTGAGGGATGGACGCCTTGCAATTCAGCGATGTTGTACGCATCGGCGATGCTGACTGGGCGGAGATATTTTGCGCAGAACCCAGCCAGACTTTGTTCGGTAATGGGGATGCGGATTTCCTCGACGCTGTCAATGTGGGGAATTTTGGAGAAAATTTCTTTCTTTTCCGAGTCGAACGCGAAGATAGTCAGGTCTTCAGCATCAAAGATGCTGAGAATCTCTTTACGCAGATCGAGGAGAATATGGTCAAGATCGCTGGCTGCGTGAATTTGTTCCGTGATGCGCTTGACGTTCTCGACAAATGCCACTTTTTGCTGAAGTTCCTGAAGGTTCTGTGGGATGGGATTGGCCTGCATGACTTGGGCTCCTGATCATCAACCGGCAAGGTCGTCACTGGATCCATACGCTCCGTAAGGAGAAAGTACGATCCACATACGCTACCAGTGCCTAGACAGTGATCGAAAGTCAGTCTAGCTGATCACGGATGGAAGGCAAGGAAAAGGCAGTTTCAGGCTGGGGCGATTACAGGATATGTTACGGTAAAGGAAGCCGCTTCTAAGGAGGTGGAGTGGTTAGTTCGTTCGTGAGGGAGTGAGATAAGCGGCAACTTGAGCGGGCGGCAGTTTGACTTTCACCCCATCTTTCCGAGTCTTGACCTCTACGATCCCTTCGACGAGGCCCTTATCTCCGATGACGACATGGAAGGGGGCTCCCATGAGATCTGCGTCATTGAACTTCACGCCAGCCCGTTCGTCCCGATCATCCCAGAGTACCTCAAACCCCGCTGCCTGCAGTTCGTCATACAGTTGGGCGGTGACTTGGGCTGTCTGGGCGGATTGAGTGAGCGGGAGTAGATGCACGTGGAATGGAGCGATTGGGAAGGGCCATATAATGCCTTTCGCGTCGTGGTGCTGTTCGATCGCCGATGCCGCAGTGCGTCCGATACCGATGCCATAGCATCCCATGACGGCGAGGCACTCTTTGCCGTGAAGATCCAGGAAGGAGGCCTTCATGGCTTCACTGTATTTGGTGCCCAGCATAAATACATGTCCGACTTCGATGCCTTTCGTTGCCTTCAAGGTCCCGTCTCTCCTCGGTGACGGATCTCCTGCGCAGGCGATCCGAATATCGGCAAACTGCTCGACCTGAAAATCGCGATCCCAATTCGCATCGACAAAGTGCATATCAGACTGATTAGCGCCGACGACCACATTACGTAGGGTTTTGATCGCGTGGTCAGCAATTATCCGAACGTCTTTCAAGCCAACGGGACCGGCAAACCCTACCGGTGCTCCGGTTGTGTGTTCGACGACGGTGGGCGTTGCAAGTTCAAGATCAGTCACTCGAAGTACTCGTCGAATCTTGACTTCATTCGCCTCGTGGTCTCCCCGTATCAACACAGCGATCGTGTTGTTTCCTGTCGTATAGAGGAGTGTCTTTATGAGGCGTCCGGGAGAGACGTTCAAGAACCTCGTGACCTCTTCGACTGATCGGCAGCGAGGCGTCTGGACGGCACGAAGAGGTCGTAGCGTTTCGAGCTCTGTCTCGGTAGGCGGAAGCACTTCAGCCTGTTCGACATTGGCGGCGTATGTGCCCGCATCGCTATAGACGATGGTGTTCTCGCCTGTCTCGGCGAGCACCATGAATTCGTGCGATGAGCTACCACCGATCAGGCCGGTGTCGGCTTCCACGGCGCGGAAGGTAAGGCCGCAACGCGTGAAGATACGATGGTAGGCGTCATACATCTTCTGGTAACTGAGCCTGGCGCTGGCTTCGTCCTGGTCAAAGCTATAGGCATCCTTCATGATGAACTCACGTCCACGCATGAGTCCGAAGCGAGGGCGAATTTCGTCACGAAATTTTGTTTGAATCTGATAGAAGTTCAGCGGCATTTGTCGATAGGAACGAACTTCACGTCTGAATAGGTCGGTGATCACTTCCTCATGGGTCGGCCCCAGACAGAAGTCGCGATCATGGCGATCCTTAAAGCGCAGCAGTTCTTTGCCGTAGAAATCCCACCGGCCTGTTTCTTGCCACAACTCTGCCGGGGAGGCGATGGGCATGAGCAATTCTTGGGCTCCAGCCCGGTTCATTTCCTCTCGAACAATCTGCTCAACTTTCCTGATGACCCGAAGACCAAGCGGGAGATATGTGTAGATGCCTGCCGCCACCTTGCGAATTAGACCGGCTCGAAGCATCAGCTTATGGCTGATGGTTTCCGCTTCGCCAGGATCTTCCCGTAATGTGGGGATTAGGATCTGAGAGGTCCGCATGGGCTATGGATGCAGCAAGTGCACGGAGGAGCATCTCCGCGAATGCTCAACCACATTATCCAACCGGGCTGCAGGCATACGTGTTTTCAGCTGCCCGCCACAAATTGCCTGATCGCTCATCTTTTGGAAGTACATCCTGCATGGTGCTGTGCGAAGAGTGCAGCTTGAGAAACAGCGTGTCTTGGCGCGTTGGGGGTGGATGGATGAGAAGGTGAATAAGTGGAGCATCCTGCTACCGTAGGAAAATTCGTTCAAGATCGTTCCAAAAGGCAAAGATCATGACGCCCACTAATAGCACGAGACCCGCCTGTTGTGCGATCTCCCTTTGGCGTTCGCCGAGGGGTTTTCGGAGAATTCCCTCAATCAGGAAGAACAACAAATGGCCGCCGTCGAGAATGGGAATGGGGAGCAAGTTGAGTACGCCCAGATTGATGCTCAGAATGGCAATGAGAAAGACGACGCTTGACGCCCCCTGAGAAGCGGCTTCTCCAGAAATATTTGCGATGGTCAGTGGGCCGCCGATATTCTTGCTGGAGATATCCCCCACGACCATCTTATAGAGGCCGATTGCGGTCAGCTCGGTCCACCCCCACGTGGCTCCTAAGCCGTCATAGAGAGATAGGAGAGGAGTGCTGGAGCGCATGACCGAACGGCCTGGCCCTGAAATGCCGATTTTGCCGACTTCGACCGACTGACCATTGACCATCGCCTTTTCAACAGAGGGTGTGACGGTCAGCGAGACTCGGCGCCCTTCCCGTAAAACCTCTACCTGTAACGGACGGTCAGGGCTTTCTTTTACGATGCCGGTCATTTGGGACCACGTATGGATCGTCTGGTCCCCAATTTTGACCACGTGGTCTCCAGCTTGAAGCCCAGCTCTCGATGCGGGAGAGCCCTGGACGACTGATGTGACGAGAGGCGGTGTTTCTTCGACGCCCAGATAGTATCCGGGCTCTTGAGTCGAAGAGGTCTGTGGTCCAGGGGCGGTGGTGGGCGTGACAGTCAATGTTTTGACCTGTTCGCCTCGTTTTATCTCGAGCGTCAGCGCTTGCCCATTGCTCTTCGCTACAGCATCGAATAGTTCTGTTCTGGTCGAAATGTCATGCCCATTGACTCGGCTGACACGATCTCCGACCCGGATACCCGCGGTATCGGCCGGAGAACCGGGGACCATTGCTTCGATGTCAGGGCTCAGATCCTGGAACGTGGGAACAAAAAGTGGGGCTCCAGTCGCGAGCCATCCGGCAAAAATGAAATACGCCAGGATGAAGTTAAAGCCGGGTCCGGCGGCGACGATCAGGACCTTGCCCCACAATCCCTTGTGTGCAAACGATCGCGCACGATCCTCCTGTGTGGTCGCCTCGGCCTCATCTTCACCGAACAGCTTGACGTAACCGCCGAGTGGAATGGCTGAGAGGAGATATTCGGTTTCGCCCATTGTGCGACCGAAGAGCTTCGGTCCGAATCCAAGGGAAAATTTGAGAACCTTAACGCCGACCCAGCGAGCGGCCAAGAAGTGCCCGAGTTCATGGAACGCGACCAACACGCCCAGAACGACCAGGAACCACCATGCCTTCTGTAACAATAACCAGATGGTATCGGGTGACCAGGTAAGTGTCATGAACACAGTATATACTCCTTCGTGTAGACCTATCGCGCCAACGCCACGACCAATGATTCTGCTTTCTCTCGAGCCCAGCGATCTGCCTCCAGCGCATCTTCCAACGTCTCGATCTCTTTCGTGTTGTGGACGTCCATTGTACTGCGAATGATCTCCACAATATTGGTGAACCGGATCCCCCCATTCAAGAATGCCTCGACCGCAACTTCATTCGCGGCATTCATCGCCGCCGGCATCGTACCGCCGATCCGAAGTGATTCATAGCCCAGACTCAGGCAGGGAAACCGGTCGTGATCCGGTTTGCAGAACGTCAACTTCGCGATCTCCGTCAGATCCAACGAAGGAAGGTCGAGCGGTAGTCGGCCCGGATATCGCATGGCATAGGAAATAGGAGTTCGCATATCCGGCAATCCCAATTGCGCGATCATTGAACAGTCCTGATATTCTACCAGAGAATGAATGATGCTTTCCCGATGGATCAGGACCTCGATCTGGGATTCCGAAATATCGAAAAGCCACCGGGCTTCAATGACCTCGAGACCTTTATTCATGAGGGTAGCAGAATCGATTGTGATCTTGGCGCCCATTTTCCAGTTGGGATGTTGGAGTGCCCGTTCGGGTTTGACGTCTGGCAATTCCTCCCGTCCCATGGTCCAGAGCGCCCCCCCGGACGCGGTCAAAATCAGGCGGCGGATATCTTCTTTACGATGGCCTTCCAACGACTGGAAGATCGCACTATGTTCGCTGTCGACCGGGAAGATGCGAACGCCATGCCGTTGTGCCTCATCCTGCATCAGTTTCCCCGCCATGACCATCGGTTCTTTGTTGGCCAGTGCAATTTGCTTTCCGCTTCGAATTGCCGCGAGAGTGGGAACAAGACCGGCTCCACCCACGATGGCGGAAATGACGAGTTCCGCCTCGGGTGCAGAGGCCACCTGAGTCATTCCCTCTTCCCCCGTCAATATTTCGACTGGCAGATCTGCGCAGCGTTGTCGAAGTCTGGCAGCAGCGGAGGCATCCGATAAAGCCACCATGCGGGGCCTATATCGGCGGATTTGCTCTTCGAGTTTTTGTTCGTTGCCGCCGGCCGCCAATCCTGCCACCCGGAATTCTTCGGGGAATCGCTCCACGATATCCAGGGTATTGGTGCCGATCGACCCAGTCGATCCCAGAATGACGATCGTTTTCATCGGAGGCTCCTTCACTCAACAACTCGTAGCCGGCTCACCAACGTGACATAGTAGTAGAAGGCAGGGGCGGCGAACAAGAGACTATCCAGACGGTCGAGCATGCCGCCATGACCCGGTAGTATCCCGCCGGAATCTTTCATCCCAACACTTCGTTTCATGGCGGATTCGGCGAGGTCACCCCATAGACCCGCAATTGTCAGGAGGACGGCCAAGACCAGGCAGTCAAGAACGGATAATTCGGGGAGAAACCACCAACGAGCAACGTATGCAACAATTATGGCTCCAATCAAGCCACCGATGAAGCCCTCGATAGTTTTTTTGGGACTAATCCTGGGAGCCAAGTAATGTCGTCCATACAGCGTGCCAATATAATAGGCGCCAGTATCGGAAGCCCAGGTCACCAGGAGTAGAAAAAATATCAGCCATTCGCCCTGAGGCAGGAGTCTCGTCATCGAGAGCGTGCCAAGTGTGAGACCCAGGTAGAGCACGCCGAACAAGGTCATGGCTCCATCTTTCAGGCTCTGCTCCAGGGGGAATCGACTGAGGAGTGGGAACGAAATGATACCGATCATTGTGGCCAGTAGAGTTGGACCGATGATATCCGGCCGGTAGGTGCCGAAAATCAGAGCGACGAATCCTGTCAAGCCGATTCCCATGAGCAAGAAGTGGCTCCGGCCGCTGAAGCATAGGCGGTAAAACTCATAGAGGGCCAGGGACCCCGCCAGCGCCACGATGCCAGTAAATGCGAAGGGCGGGAGATAACGAATCACGGCATATACAAGGGGGGCGAGAACCAGAATGGTATAGATTCGACGGGGATCAAATCGGGGGGCCATAATCGCCGTTGGGTCAGCCTGCTGTCGGCTGGTGTTTTTGTATTCCTGCATGTGGAGATTGAGATCAACCACTATGAAGATATGGTGCTGAGGACGCGACCGAATCGCCGCTCGCGTCGCTGGTATTCCAGCAAGGCCAGCAAGAGTTCGCGGCGACGGAAGTCGGGCCACAGGGTCGGAGTAAAATAGAGCTCGGTATAGGCGAGCTGCCAGAGGAGAAAGTTACTGATTCGCGTTTCGCCACTGGTGCGGATCAACAGGTCGGGGTCGGGTAGGTCATGGGTATAGAGGTATTGCTGGATACGCGACTCATCCACATCATCCGGTTGCAACTTTCCGTCTTGTGCTTCATGAAGAAGCTCACGCACGGCGTCTACGATTTCAGCGCGGCCGCCATAGCTGAGGGCGACCGTGAGATGTAGTCTATCGAGATGCGCGGTTTCTTGCTCGGCGGCTCGGACCCACTGGAGGGCAGAGACCGGGAGGGAGTCGAGTCGACCAATAGTGCGTAATCGAACGCCTTGCTCAATGAGTTTTGCTCGCTCTGTCGAGAGGTAGTATTCGAGCAAGCCCATGAGTGAGGAGATTTCCTGAACCGGACGGTTCCAATTTTCTTGTGAAAACGCGTAAATTGTGAGGGCATGGATGCCGAGGTCCAAGCAGCCGGTAATCATTTCCCGGACGGACTTGATCCCTTCTCGATGACCGGCAATGCGAGGAAGACTCCGCAGTTCTGCCCAGCGGCCATTGCCATCCATGATGATGGAGACGTGCTTGGGTAAGAGGTCGGGTTCCAGTCTCGCGACGAGCTCTTCGACGGATAACTGGTCCACGGTCGACGAGTCTTTCGTGTCCATAAGTCTACTGTTGGTAAATGATCCCTTCTCACAAGGGTAGTGGTAGGCGAGCAAAGTCTACTGGTGAGGGGGGTGAATGTCAAATGAATTTTCGTAAAAGTCCTGTAAAAGCGATGAGTTGGGTGAATTCTCATTGCGCATACTGAAAGCGATCAGTTATACTTCCTCGTCGTTTTTGTACGCCAACCGTCGTAAGGATGAACACACCATGGGTGAACTTGTTCAGTTGACGTCCTTTGGTTTGACCGAAGGAGAAGTGCTCGAGGCGCTCGGGAGGGTCAACGTTCGCGATGTGGACTATGCTGATCTCTATTTTGAATCCTGTGTGTCTGAATCCGTCTCGATGGAGGAATCTCTCGTTAAGCGCGCAAGCAAGAGTGTGTCGCAGGGTGTAGGGGTGAGAGCGACTGCAGGCGAGAAAACCGGCTTTGCCTATTCCGATGAGTTGACAAAGAAAGACCTTGAACTCGCGGCCGATACGGCCCGCTATATCGCCAATTCGCCGGGCAGGACTGAAGCGCTTCCGGTGCCTGTCCGCCAACACCCAAGGCGAGACCTCTACCCGATTGAACGCGCAGAGGCCGAAGTCGCTACGGCCGATCGGGTGTCGTTGTTGAATGCGATCGATATCGAAGCGCGCCGCTACGATCCACGCATCAAGAATGTGATGGCCTCGTTCAACACGGAATATAAGGTGGTGTTGGTCGCGACGTCGGATGGCACACTGATCGGGGATGTGCAGCCACTTTCACGACTGCAAGTAACCTGCATTGCCGAAGAGAGCGGCCAACGTCAAGCCGGCTCATTTGGTGGGGGTGGCCGTGTTGGATTTGAGTTCTACCACGAGGGGGATCGGTATTTACGATTTGCACGGGAAGCAGCGCGTGAGGCAATTCTGAACCTCTCTGCCGTGGAAGCGCCGGCTGGTGTTATGCCGGTTGTGCTGGGCGGAGGGTGGCCGGGGATCCTGTTGCATGAAGCGATTGGCCATGGCCTGGAAGCTGACTTCAATCGCAAGAAAACCTCGGCATTCTCTCACCTCCTCAATAAACGGGTGGCGTCCGACGTCTGTACGATCGTCGATGATGGAACGTTGCCGGGCCGGCGGGGCTCCCTCAACATGGATGATGAAGGGACTCCGACTGGCCGGACGGTACTTATCGAGCGCGGGATTCTGTGCGGTTATATCACCGATAAACTCAATGCGCGCCTCATGGGTATTCCTGTGACAGGCAATGGGCGGAGAGAAAGTTATCAAAGTGTCGTGCTGCCCAGAATGACGAATACATTTATGTTAGCGGGAACGTCGGACCCCGAAGAGATCATCCGGTCGGTCGATCGCGGGCTGTATGCCGTGTCGTTTGGTGGCGGACAGGTGGATATTACCAACGGGAAGTTTGTATTTTCCGCCAGCGAAGCATACTTGATCGAAGGAGGGAAGGTGACGCATCCGGTCAAGGGCGCGACCTTAATCGGCAGCGGTCCAGAGATTCTCACCAAAGTTTCGATGGTCGGGCATGACCTGAAACTTGACGAGGGGATTGGTACCTGTGGCAAAGAAGGGCAGTCCGTTCCAGTGGGCGTAGGTCTGCCGACTATTCGAATCGACGAAATCACCGTCGGTGGGACGCAGCAATGAGCGGGCAGATACAACAGCGCGATGGCTATAGCCAACTTGCGTTGGATCTCTTGGCCAAGGCGAAGCGCAGTGGGGCGACGGAAGCAGACATCATTATCGCTGACGGCGAAACGTTTTCGGTGCAGGTCCGGTTGGGCACTGTCGATCGCCTCACGAAAGCGCGAGAGAAGCACCTCGGGTTACGAGTGTTCGTCGGGAAACGTTCTGCTACCACCTCCACCTCAGATTTCTCAGTGGATTCCTTGAATCAGCTTGTCGCCGAGACCTGTATTCTGGCGAAGGCCGTTGTAGAAGATCCGGTATCCGGCCTGCCGTCGGAGGATCAGATGGCGGGAGAGAAACCGGATTTGGATCTCTATGATCCTACCCGACTCAATACCGAACAGCAGATAGAATTGGCCAAACGAGTAGAGGCCGCCGCTCTCTCTACAGACCAGCGTGTGACAAATTCTGAAGGAGGCGATTTCGATTCCTCCTCGGGACGTGTGGTGCTGGGCAATAGTCACCAATTCCTGGGGGAGTACCAGAGTTCCAGTTTCTCAATGTCGGTATCGCCCGTCGCGACGGATCCAGAGAGCGGGGCCATGCAACGTGACTCCTGGTACGCGGTGCAACGGAAATTCGCGAAACTGGATACCCCGGAGGCCGTGGGACTGGAAGCGGCACGGCGGACGATCCGAAAGCTCGGAGCCAGGAAAGTGGCCACCCAACGAGTTCCTGTCGTCTTTGACCCCGAAACGGCTGGAAGCCTCATGGGAAATCTCTGCAGCGCGGTCTCAGGATATTCCCTCTATAAAGGGGCTTCGTTCTTGGTCGGCCAATTGGACAAACCACTGGCTCCCGAATATGTCACGGTGTATGACGATGGACGAATGGTCGGGGGACTGGGCTCTCGACCGTTTGATGGGGAGGGTTTGCAAACTAGAAAAACAATAGTAGTGGATCGAGGGGTGTTGAAGAGCTACCTGCTCGATACCTATTCCGGAAGGAAACTTGGGCTGGCATCGACCGGCAATGCCTCGCGCAGTGTCGGTGAAAATCCCTCGGTCGGTCCCACAAATTTCTATCTCGCGCCAGGGACGAAGACGGCGCAAGATATTATTAAAACTGTGAGGGAAGGGCTGTTTGTCACGGACCTTATTGGTTTTGGCATCAACATGGTGACCGGAGATTATTCGAGAGGAGCTGCTGGGTTTTGGATCGAAGGCGGCGAGCTGGCGTATCCCGTGGAAGAGATCACGATCGCGGGCAATCTAAAAGACATGTTTGCGGAGATTGAGATGATCGGCAACGATCTCGTATTTCGTGGACGCATTGCCAGTCCGACAGTGAAGCTTGCAGAGATGATGGTGGCGGGAAACTAGGGAGGAATAGGCATACACCGTAAAACCGGTGGCAGGATGGCGTGGAAACGCGCGGCGTGACCCCAGCCATTCGCCATACGTGCGAATCACAGCGAGGTAAGCCATGGCTGAGTCAATCAGAGAAATACGAGTTCAGTATCCTAGCGACAAGGTGACGATGCGGGCTTATGTGGCAGCCCCGCAGACCAAAGAGCCACGACCCGCGATCATTGTCATTCAGGAATGGTGGGGACTGAGCGAACACATCATGGATGTGGCACGACGCTTTGCCGGTGAAGGGTACGTGGCCATCGCGCCGGATTTGTATTCGCGGTTTGGGCATGTGCTCACGACCGATGCCAGCGAAGCAGGTAAGCTCATGAACACCCTGCAGCAGGACGATGGTCTCAAAGATTTGAATGCGACGGTCACCTATCTCAAATCCGTGCCTGAAGTGGATTCGACGAGGATCGGGGTGACTGGTTTCTGTATGGGCGGATCCTATGCGCTCATGCTTCCCTGTGTAAATAGAGACATCAAGGCCGCTGTGCCGTTCTATGGTCAGGTGCCGAACCCGGATGCCCCGCTGCAACAACTTTCGGCCCCAGTCCTGTATATCTATGGGGAGGATGATGGTTGGATTACCAAAGCGGATGTCCAACGGCTCGCGGCAGGGTTCAAGAAGTATAATAAGTCCGGCGAAATCAAAACTTATCCCGGCGCGCCGCATGCATTTTTCCGGGATTCGGATATGAACGTGTATCGGCCGGAGGCGGCCAAAGACGCCTGGACAAGGACCACAGCATTTTTCAAACAGCACCTGAGATCGTAGCAGGAGTCCGACATACCATGCCGCTCGACCCCCAACTTGGCAAGACCATGCTCCAGTTGATCACGTCGCGATACGACGACCGGCATTGGCGTAAGAAAATTGAAAAGACCTTGGGCTTGCCGCAATCTGGCGTCGGGGATCCTATTCAACAGCAGATTTTTATGTATCTCAAGATCGGACTCAAGGCCTACAAGTCCCGCCGGGCAGATCCCGACTCCTGGATTGTCGGAGGGTTTGCCACGAAAGAGATCGTCGAACGAGCAAAGTTCCAGCCTCAGCTGGTGGGCCCCGACATCACAAAAGACGATGTGGGGTTTTTGGGGAGCGATCCTGGGAAAGAGATTGATGAAATCTGGTGGAACGAGATGCTTGTGCGTTGGTTCGATGTCCCTGAGGAAGAAGAACCGGCAGAATTAGCAGGGAGGCCGGAGGCGGGTTCTGAAACAGCAGCGTCTGTAAAAAGTGAAATAGCCTAATTCCGAGCGGCCCGTCATCGAGATTATGCGAAGAGTTCCATCTGTGCCGGCTGAGGCGCATCAACCTGTAGGGTTGAGGTTGTTGATGATACAGAAGCCGTGGATTCGGCCGGTTTCGTCTGGCGGTCGAGAAACTCTCGAAGTTTTTTGAAGTCCTCACGCAGCGGTTCAAGCATGTTGCCTTGGTGGAGGGCCGCGGCGGGGTGAAGCAACGGGAAGAGGACAAAGTCTTTCAAATAAAACGCCTGGCCGCGAACCTTTGTAATCCCCACTTTCCGTTCTAACAACGTTTGAGTCGCCCAATTCCCCAATGTGCAGACTAGCTTCGGGCGAATCATCGCGATCTGTTGCATCAGAAACGGTTTGCAGGTCTCGACTTCATCCGGTTCCGGGTCGCGGTTGTTTGGTGGCCGACATTTGATCACATTGGCGATATAGATATCAGCACGCGACAAGCTTGCGGATTGCAGCAAGTCATTCAAAAGTTTTCCCGCAGCTCCCACAAAAGGTTCCCCTTGCCGGTCTTCATGGAAACCAGGCGCTTCTCCCACGAACATCACACTCGCGTGCGGATTCCCCACGCCGAATACCACTTGAGTCCGTCCCATTTTCGAGAGCTTGCATCGTTGGCAGTCATGCAGCGACTTGCTGAGTTCAAGGAGAGTCATGTTGGTGAAGGAAAGGGTTAAAAAGTTCGAAGGATTGTAGGCGGGCCGACTTTTCCTGTCAATGGAAGAGACGCGTGGGAGTTCCTATATATGTTCTGCCGATAGTGCGGTTTCGAACTAGCGAATTGGCAGGACCATTCCCCTCTGTTGGCAACCCTCAATAAGTTCGAGTGACAGGTGGGGATCCAGGTGTGAGCCGGAAGTCATTGAACAGCGTCTCTGCAGTCCAGCTCTTCATGCTGGAAGGGAACGCATACGGCTGTCTTCGAGACAGTCCTGTTGAATGGATCGTCATTGCTCCATGCTGGATTGAAGTATGTTTCGAGGTTCTGTGTCATCTTCGTGTTTCAGTGATACGAAATTGCCAATTCCATTCTATGTCTGCTGGTATCCAGACAGGTGTCCTGCATCATATGAAC
>DATDFW010000117.1:0-4137 GCA_036522375.1 Nitrospiraceae bacterium | reverse complement strand
ATACGCGACGCTATCGATTTTTGAGGGACTTTGTCGTATCCCTTCGTCGGTTCCAAAAACAAACGTTTAAAGAATACAACGACCGAGATCGCGAGTTTCCTGTCGGAGAGGCAGAACAGTCTTATTGAACATTAAAACCATTCCATACCGTAGAATTTAACTTGATCGTAACATGTGCGATGAATACTATTTGATAGCCTGTAGTCGGTTGTTGGGAACAACAATGGAGCTAGCGACCACAGACCGTGCCGTGCCTTTTCTCCCGTTCCGGTGCTCAGAGGAGGGAGAAATTCTCTGTCCATGTGCTCTCGATAGAGAATCCAGCCAGCAATCTCTGCTTACCGAGAAACGTCACAGAGCAGTGCTGGGAGTCCTTCTCCTAGTTGGCAAACCTGGGCTGTGGTTACTTTGCATGTACCTATTACGACTCATCGATGGCCCAAGTCCCCTAGCCGTCCTGCTGTCTAGAGACCCTCCCTAAACGGTTCTCTCCCAATCTGCATATGACCGTGTTTGTGGCTGCCCCAAGCAATCAACATGATTTCGAGTCGGCGAAGGGACGCGAGGAACTACTCATGCGAGGACCTATGACGACATGGAGATTTACCAATTTCTGGGACCTGCTCAACGAAGCAGGAGGGGTTTTCTATCATGTGGTCGTGGTGACGCTGAGTGCAGGGGTCGCATTGTCTTTGCCGCATGCTGCGAGCTTTGCCGCTCAGACATTAGCAATCCACAGGTCTGCCATTGAGAGCAATAAAGTCGCCGTCGTCGGAGTTGAAGTTGCCGTGGCCGTCTTGCTTATTGCTGGTATCAATGGTCTGCGCCGGATGGCTAGGAATCGACGTCTCGCCGAGATGGCAACCCATGCGGGACTCAAACATGTCTTTCCCACCAACGGGACTCTTATTCGCACACAGATCGATCAGTTAAAAACCAGACAAGGTCGAGGCAAGAATCTCATGGTCATCGGATCAACCGGCTACCACACCTTCGTGGAGCCGGAGGGAGATCTTCACACAGTGATCTGGAAATCGTTAGAGGCCAAAATTATGTTGCTCAACCCATATAGTGAAGCAGCACGGATCCGAGCAAGCGCACTCCTCGATTCCGCTGTCACTCCCGAAGCGCTAGGTGAGCAAGTCGAAAAATCCATCGAGTTATTCAAGCGACTCAAGGCAGGTCAGAAGTCGGTACGCCTCAAACTGTATTCGGACCCACCACACGTAAAATTGACCATCCTGGGGGAGTCCATCTGGTTGCAGCATTATCACACTGGTCTGGACGTTCACATGATGCCCGAATATGTGTTTGAGCAAAACCATAATGACTATGGGCTCTATACGCTCTTCTATCAGTACTTCACGAGGAGATGGGAAAGTGCCGAGATCCCAGAATACGATCTAGACACCGACGAACTCGTGTATCGAACGAGCAATGGCAAGGAGATGAGGAGAGAAAAGTTTCCGAAGAGATTCGGAAATTCTCCTCTGGCCTTCTGTCCTGCTATCCCTCTCGAGGATAGGGCTCTTCAAGACCGCTGACCTTCTGAGCAAATCCAGTTAGTCGAGCGTATCCTCTTGTGAAGGCGGAGGAGCGAAGTGTGTGGCAAAGACACCTTGAATTGATCTTCCCAACAGCCAGATGGTGACCACAGACAGCACGGTATACGGCGGAAGAGATCGGCATGGCGGGCATGCAGACAGACGACTGGGAAGCCCGCGTCACGCAGTGCGCGCCAGTGCCACACCGCGAGGGGTCCCGTCTCCATCGCGACCGTCGCCAGGAGCCGCCTTCGAGTTTCGCGCAAGGACTAACGGAAGCATAGGCTGCCTGCCTCTGGTTCATGTATTCCTCATGGTTGGGATGGTGCGCCATAAGGCGTCCCTGAGTTCCCTCGGTATCCAGCCCTGGAGCTGTCCTAAGCGACGGGCGTTTTCGCGGAATGAAACACGGAGCGCATCTGCCGGATTGCGGATGGTCTGATACCAACGTACCGTGTGACCCGCCTAGTTGCGCTTGTTGGAGCATACTCTGCGCTTGCCTTCATTGGAACCATTGTTGCCGTCCCGATGGCGTGGGCCGTTGCCATCGGCATTCGCGTAGCCTCCCCAGAGAATCTTGCGGTTGTCAGCCTCACGTTCCCCTGGCGACAGTCCCGCGTGACTCAGCACCGAATCGACTTGAGATTATTCAGCCAAGCGAATCGACAGCGCATGCCCTAGCTTGTCCATCTTCGCCTCAACACGTTCTCCTGGACCAACGTATCCAAACATCTGGGTAGTTTCATCCAAATGCACGCGTACTTCCTTACCGTCAGACCGTTTGACCAAAAGGGTGTCGCCTTCAACGCGCAACACATCACCCCTCACTGTTTTGATGCCCTGGCGTATTTCTTGATCGCACTTCAAGAGATCAGATGGAGCGCCTTTCCCTTCAGCACAGTCAGGCCCCCCACTCACTGCCGCAATCGCCGCATTGGATAGAGTCAGGCACACCACCACGCCACACGACACAACAGTGACTATTTTAGGGATAGATACCATGGCATCCTCCTCAGTTAAACTACATGGTGGCGTATAGGATCGTGTTTTCCCGAACTCTCTTGGAGGGGTCATCTCTTCAGACCCTTTTCCATGTACAGGACTAAGATCCCAACCATAATGACGATGAAGATAGGCCCGTAACTCAGTGCATCAACCAAGGCGAGGTTCATCACGACGGTCCTCCTTTCGTGAAAACGTTTTCAATCACTCGGAATGCCAGGCAGGATCAGCCAGCTTACAGTTCATAGAACATCACCTCGTCTTTCTTTCCACACCCGAAGCAGACGCCATCTGCCTCGATGTTCCCTTCTCGAATGCACGCCGTGTTTCCTTCGATAGCCCGACACGCATTGAGAAACGCGGTCGCCTCAGGTGTCTGGTATTTCCGTGAGACCTTTCGTATGCACTGCCGACAATATTTGACGGTATACCTCATAGGCCTCTCCTCCTCCCTTCGTCCCAGGGAATACGCGCGCGGCGTGACACAAGTGGACTCTGCACCGACGGTCTGGGCATGCCTCGCCCGCGCATGCCTGGCGGCGTGGGGATGATGAGTCAACCCCGCTCCCCCCGGGTTACAGGATCCCGGCCCCCTCCCTTGGATGTTCAATCGTCACGATCTGCAGCGTGACAATCAGCGGGTGCCCCGCCAGGGGATGGTTGAAATCAATCAACGCGTTCTCCGGCAAAATCCATAGAATCCTGGCGGTCCGGCCTGCGTCATCCGCCACGGTGTCGCCTTCCCGGGCGTCTCGCGGCAAATCGACGGTCGGGATAATTTGAAGTTTGCTCTCCTCGTGGGGACCGAACCCTTCCTCTGCCGACAGCGGAAACGTTTTGACCTCTCCAGGGTGCATGCCAGCCATCTGCGCCTCGATCCCTGGCGGAACGGTATGCTGGCCCTGGACGAACTGTTCGGTATTGCTATAGCGCGTGCTGGGGTTATCCCGAGGCGTGATGGCAACCCGGACCGTGACCGTCGCGCCGTCCTCAACCGCCGCGTCAGGCACGAAAGTCGGAAAGGCCTGGGCAAAATGTACAAAGGCCCCTGGCCCCTGGAGCAGGACAACGCCCATCGCGCTTAGGCCGACGGCACTGAGGAGCAGCAGGATGTATCGTCGAAGAGGCATGCGGCGATCCTCCTTTCGTCGCGAGGGATCAGAACGCTTCGTGCCAGGAAAGAGTGGTGTCAGCAGCAAATCGCCTGCCACCGAGTGAGGCGGCAGGGGCACTCATGAATTTCTGCAAAATCGTCGGGACGTTAGCGGGCTGTGCCGCACCGAGAGAGAAGAGGGTCCTGTGCTGTCGGGCGAACATGTTGTCCGGCGACGGACATTCTATCCTCGTACGGGGCCGAGGAGGTCGGGACATCTGCGCCAGAGACGAGGGTCTGGAAGGGAATGAAGGGCGAGAGGCGGAGAAAGGCTTGGGGAAGGTCGCCTACCACGAGTCGACGAGGAGCGGCTTGGAACCAACGGTGACGACGAATCGATGATTTGAGAAGATCCACGTGGAGACTGCTTTCAGATTGGTCTTGTTCGAATGACAGGAATCGAATGGATTCTTCACGTGATGCCGGTATTCATCCCTG
>DATDFW010000116.1:0-2039 GCA_036522375.1 Nitrospiraceae bacterium | reverse complement strand
CGTCGCCGCAAATCGGGTGACAGGTACTGGCAAAGGCTGCGCACTGCCAACCAGCGCGAATTGGCAACTCTGGTGCCCACCTTTCTCGGCGAGAAAGCCTTCGAGTTGAACATCATCGCGCTTTACACTATGCAGTGCCTTGGAGCATCCGCCGCCGAGTTGCGGGACGCGGTGCAACAGCAAGTACGCACGCCGGTGCCACTGCCAATCAAGAATGCTCTATCGTTGGCGATCGAGCCCACCGCGAAGAAACCCAAACAGCTGCCGGCATTTGCCCCGATGAGCGATGAAGAGGGAGAAAGGGAGGACTACTATTGAGGTTGGGCTTTCCCACGCTTCAGCCGAACCTAATCGAACAAGCCCGCGCCTTCGAGTTGATCGTAGGTCTTGGCAATCTCAGCCTCGCTGAACTTTTTTCCCTTAAACTCTCGAAAGCGCGAGATGACGGCTTTCCTTGCGGGTTTTTTCCCCGCGGTTGCTCTTGTTTCGCGGAAGGCATAGTCAAGCGTCGCGATTAGTTCGAGGTGGTCCGGCTTCAAGGGCAGCAAAGCCTTGACCGTGTTCCTGATCGTGTTCTCGTGTTCCTGGAGTTTGTCCGAGTACTTTGCGATCAGCTCCTCGCTGGCAGAGCCGGGTGTGAATCTTGAGTATTTCTCTGTATTCGGAGAGTTGTCGACAATAACGCCGTCGGCCATGAGCCATTCGGTGTCACCCAGGATACTGTCACAAAAGGGCCCATAGTGATGAACGTCGAAGCGGTATCGCATCGGCACGTTCAGCACCTGAAGAAAGTAAACGATCTTTTGAATCGCCGTGCGGCCGAGGTATCCGCCCTCTTTCTGAGTTACTGCGGCGGCTTCCTTGACAACTTTCGCCAAGAGGGCATGTTCCCACGTCCTGCTCAAGAACAAGCTCATGATTTGCCTCCTAACTTGCGATACTCCTCAAGTGCGAAAGACCTGATTGTACGAATCAACTTCTCTTTGTCCCGTCCGATGTCGGCGAAGATGCGTGCTACCTGGAACCTTCTCGGAACATTACGAAGAATGTGGCTTCGGTGGCCCAGATAACTGGTTTCTCCACTCGGCTCTATTAGCGGCAACGCAACGAATTCACCGACTTCAGTATCATCCGGCAACAGCAGCTTGTGGATCGTGGGCTTGGCCACATCGAAGATGAAGTCCAAGTCTGGGTATTTTCCTTTCAGCTTCTCAAAAAGGCGTTCCGAGTTCTTCAAATCCAGGGCTTTAGCGTCCTCACCGGTCTCGTGCACGAAGCGATGATGTTTCCGGTCTCGAATTCGGATCGCCCACTTCCCCTGGCCACCCACTCCCTTGTCAGCATCCTGTAGGATCATCGCCATTGCCTGAATGTCCGTCTGGTCCAGAATCTTCTCGGGCGTATCGAAAGCCGCCTTTCCCTTCTCAGTGAAGTACTGGCAGAGGTAATAGTCGTAAATCCTCCGAATCCGGTGGTAATACACCTGGGTATTCATTTGGTAGCGAGCGAGAATCAATGCCTCGAAGGTGTGAATCCCGTCTCGGTGCAAGCCGATTCTAGCACTCCTCCATCGGCCTCGTTCAGGTCCAGACACTGTATCATCCTGCGATGATCGAAACGACCGTATTCAACTCCACAATGATGGGAATCGCGGAGCAGGTAGTCAGATCGGTCCGCGTCCATCTCTCCAGAAACAAGGTCCTTCAAAACCTTGAGCTGCGGGGGCATCACGGGCCCACCTCGAAGGACCTTTCCCAAGAGACTGGCGAATCCGACGAAATACAGCTTGTCCAATAGGCCGCCGAGGAACTCCGTTTCTTCGACAAGTTTGAAGGTAAACCCCTCGTGGCCGATGCCGTCGTGAATCACAGTCTCGGCGGCATGCGAGAAGCACGAATGTCCGATGTCGTGCAGCAAGCCTGCCAGCCTGACCAGCTGCCGAGCAATGGCTAAAGGCTTCTGACGGAGCTCGGCTACCTTCTTTAGATTGGCCTCCAACGGAGCTCCACGGTTTGCGGCCACCTGGTCGAATGCTCGCG
>DATDFW010000115.1:0-6809 GCA_036522375.1 Nitrospiraceae bacterium | reverse complement strand
ATTCCATGTTTGTGTGCCAGATCGAGATCGATCGCATAGGTAGCGGCCTGAGGCGGGAGCGAGCGATGGAACCCCGTATCGAAGACGGCGACCATCGGGATTCGTGATCCCATCACGGCACGTGCGCCCTTGATCCCGGCGATACATCCAGGATTATGTAATGGCGCAAGTTCGGTCAGGCGATCGATCGCGGCGACAACATCGTCGTCGATCCTGACCGGCTCGTGAAACTGCTCGCCTCCATGCACTACTCGGTGTCCGATGGCCTCGATGCAAGGAGTCCGTCCTTCCTGCCGGCTCGATTCCTCTAAGATGTGCATCATCCACTGGACTGCCTCGGCATGGGCGGCGATCGCACCCTTATTCTGCAGTACGGTTGTCCCGGCGCGACGGAGCAGCAGTCTGGCAGCAGGCCCGATTTCTTCGACAGATCCCTCATAGCGGATGCTCGGTTGCTGACCGCCTGCCGCGTCGGCAGATTCATCGAATTCGACGACCTTAAACTTCAGAGAGGAGCTTCCGCTATTCATCGCCAGTACATTCATCGTCGCAGCAACTTGATCGCCTCCATAATAAGAAACGGCATGACTCCCATGGCTCCCATCAACAGCCAAACCTCGATCGGCAACGGAGCGACCTTGAAAATTGATCCTGCCGCTGGAACTGTGAGCACCGCCACCTGCACAACCAGCGAGAGCAGAAAGGCCCAGACCAGCACGCGATTCGTGCCGACGCCCAGTTGAAACAGCGACCATCTTTCACTCCGGCAGTTGAAGCCGTGCACCAGTTGCACGACCACCATCACCGTGAAGGCCACCGTCCTTGCCTGATCGAGCTCTTGGTGCAGGCCATAGAGGCAATAGCTAAATGCGCCTAACGCGATTGACCCCAACATCAACCCCTCTCCGCCGATAGCCAGCAATCGTCCGCTATCCAGCAGCCGAGCCTCCGGCCGGCGAGGTGGACGTGCCATCAGATCAGGCGCCTTGGGATCTGCTGCTAACGCTAACGCGGGAACGCCGTCTGTGACGAGATTCATCCAGAGAATCTGGATCGGCAGGAGCGGGAGCGGCAGACCCAGCAGCGTCGCGAACAGCATCATCAATACTTCGCTCACGTTGCACGATAACAGGAAATGGACGGTCTTCCGGATATTATCGAACACTCCGCGGCCTTCTTCCACTGCCGCGGCGATCGAGGCGAAGTTGTCGTCCATGACCACCATGTCGGCGGCATCTTTGGCCACATCGGTGCCGCTGAGTCCCATCGTGACACCGATATCTGCCGCCTTGATTGCAGGCGCATCATTCACGCCGTCTCCTGTCATTGCCACGATCGCGCCTCTGCGTTTCCAAGCCTGTACGATACGCAGCTTATGCTCCGCCGATACGCGGGCATAGACCGTAGTCCGTTCGACCAATTGGGTCAATCGTTCATCCGTGAGATGATTGATCTCGGCCCCGGAGAGCGCCGTATCATGGCCGTCAGAAAGGCCGATCTCTCGTGCGATCGCAACAGCCGTTTCCTTATGGTCCCCGGTGATCATGACGGTAGTGATGCCGGCCTGCCGGCACAGACGAATGGCTTCCACAGCCTCAGGCCTCAACGGATCTTTCATCGCAAGCAAGCCAAGAAACACTAACTCCCGTTCCACGGAGCCGTCTCGCAGTTCTATACAGAAGCCATTGACGCGACGATGCGCCACGGCAAGCACACGGAGGGTCTCTCGGGCCAGGGAAGCGTTGGTATCGAGAATCGCCAGCCGGTGCTGTTCGCTCAACAGCTCGATCGCACCATCGAGCGTCACGCGGTGTGTGCAGCGAGGAAGCAGGGCATCCGGCGCTCCTTTGACATAGGCCATGTTTCCGTCCTCCGTGCGACGGATAACAGTCATCATCTTCCGTTCGGCGTCGAAGGGAATTTCTTCGATGAACGGCGCGATGTCCTCCAGGCCTTCCTTCGTCACCGCGACCTTAGCGGCAGCGACGAGCAGCGCGCCTTCCGTCGGATCGCCGATCACCTGCCACGCTCCATTCTCCTCTCGTAACGTCGCTCCGTTGCAACGCACGGCGGCAATCAGCAGGTCGCGCAATCCAGATGGGAGCGGTGAGGGGCTAGGGGTATGGCGTGAAAGATAGGATAGATCCGAAGTCGCCTCACGGATCTGGCCGCTCGGCTCGTAGCCTTCGCCCGTGACATTGAATGCCGCAGTGTCGACGAACAATTTCGTCACCGTCATCTCGTTCTTCGTGAGGGTCCCCGTCTTGTCGGTGCAAATGACCGTCGTCGACCCCAACGTTTCAACTGCCGGCAGTTTGCGGATGAGCGCATGACGCTTCGCCATGCGGGTGACACCCAGCGCCAATGTAATCGTCACCACAGCGGTGAGACCTTCCGGCACCGCCGCCACGGCCAGGCTCACCGAGGTGAGAAACATCGTGATCAACGGTTCCCCGCGCAGATAGCCCAATACGAACACCACAGTGACAACGGCCAGCGCAGCCCAGAGCAGGGTGTAGCCAAACTGTTCCAACCGGCGCTGCAGGGGTGTTTCCACCCGGTCTGCTTCCGATGCCTGCTGGATCATCGTGGCGATCCGGCCCAGTTCCGTTCGGAGCGAGATTGCGACAACCAACGCGCGAGCTTTCCCTGAAACCGCGACGGTCCCCATGAAGACCATATTGGCCCGATCGCCCAACTGCACGTCGGGTCTGTCGAGGGCGATTGCCGATTTCTCAACCGGGGTGGATTCACCCGTCAGCGACGCTTCTTGTGATTGAAAATTCGTGGCGTAGATGAGTCGCGCATCGGCAGGAACACGGTCGCCAGCTTCCAGGACGATCACATCGCCTGGTACCAATTCTCGCGCGGGGACGGTTCGAACGACCCCGTCACGAATCACTCGGGCCATCGAGACCGACATTTTCCGCAGCGCCGACAAGGAACGCTCTGCCCGGAATTCCTGCACGAACCCGAGTACCCCATTGAGGAACACGATTGTCACAATGGCCGTTGCGTCGATCCAGTCTTCCAAGAGACCGGATATGACAGCCGCTCCAATCAACACCCAGACAATGATGCTCGTGAACTGAGAAAGAAATAGCTTCGCTATTGAAGGTAGGGGAACTTCAGACAGTTCGTTGGGGCCTGATTCTGCGCGACGGCGCTCGGCCTCCTGCCCGGTGAGTCCGCGCTCGGGATCTGTCCCAAGGAATATCGCCAGCTTGTCTGGCGTGAGCTGCCAGATGTTGGTCGGCGGGTTCTCCAACAACTCAGTCATGACGGACATATTCTCATTGGAACAGCAACCAAGTGTCCCACGTAGTGCCCCAGAAGCACGAGGGGAAGTCCGTCAGCGGCATAGGAAGGGTGCGGCTGAGGTTCAGATTCAGATGAAACCCGTCGAGCCTGCACTCAGCATGGCCTCAGGCTCATCTAACTTAACGCCGCATGAATCCAATGTCCCACATAATGCCTGGTCGCAATCACGCTGATGCCTATGACGTAAGGCCAAAACTCAGAGCGGTTTTCAACGATGCCTTCATCAGCCTTCATTGCCGAAGTGGACCTGAGCTAGCAGGCTGCGCAGAACCATTTCGCACAACAGAACCACGACGGCTAACACGTGTGGGCCAAGAGGAATCCACTCCCACAGGATGCTCAAAAATGCCGTCCAGCAAGGCCGCAGCGAGTGAAGGCTCGAAGCGTACCCTTGTGGTACGTTGAGGGCCTGAACGATGCGAGAACGAAGCTGGCGGCCTTTTTCAGCATCCTGTTAGTGCTTGTCCATGATGGCTTTAAGATCCACCCCACTGATCACTTCTCGCTCAAGAAGGGCTTTTGCTCCTTCTATCAGTGCGGGCTTTTTGTCCGCTAACAGCCGTTTCACCCGCTCAAATTGTTCATCGATGATCCGGCGCACTTCGCAGTCGATCTCACGGGCGGTCTCCTCCGAGTAGTCGCCTTTCTCTTGAGGGGCCTGGATCTGCATGACGGGAGGCTGGCGTTCACGATCGAGTGCGACGGTCCCCAGCTTGTCGCTCATCCCATAGGATTTGACCATGCTCTTGGCGATATCCGTGGCCTTAACCAAGTCGTTTTGCGCTCCTGTAGAGGCTTCGCCGAACATCAATTCTTCCGCAATCCGTCCTCCGAATAAGACGGCAATCTTGTTCTCCAGTTCCGTCTTGGCCATCAGAAAGCGGTCCTCGGTCGGGAGCTGAAGGGTATAGCCCAAGGCGGCAATGCCGCGAGGTATGATCGAGATCTTCTGGATTGGGTCCGACCCTGGAAACGATAACGCCACCAATGCGTGGCCCACTTCATGGTAGGCGACTCGTTCTTTCTCCATCTTATTCAGCACACGATTTTTCTTCTCCAATCCAGCAACAACTCGCTCCACCGCTTCCTGCAATTCCGGGAGACCTACCACCTCCTTACCCCGGCGCACGGCCAAGAGGGTCGCTTCATTGATGATATTGGCGAGATCGGCTCCCGAGAAGCCTGGGGTCATCCCGGCGATGACCTCGAGGTCCGCATCAGGGCCCAGGGTCACCTGCTTTGCGTGAAGGCGCAAGATGGCGAGACGGCCGATCTTGTCCGGACGATCGACCAAGACTTGCCTGTCGAACCGGCCGGCCCGCAAGAGTGCGGGATCCAGGATTTCAGGCCGATTTGTCGCCGCCATCAGAATAACGCCGATGCGGGGATCAAATCCGTCCATCTCGACCAGCAGCTGATTTAAGGTCTGCTCTCGCTCCTCATGTGCCATTGGCCCCATCCCGCGGGCTTTCCCGAGCGCATCCAATTCGTCGATGAAGATAATACAGGGCGCTTTGACCTTGGCTTGATCGAACAGGTCCCGCACGCGGGCGGCTCCGACTCCGACAAACATTTCCACGAACTCAGATCCGCTGATAATGAAAAAGGTCACCCCGGCTTCTCCGGCCACCGCGCGGGCCAAGAGAGTCTTCCCGGTTCCAGGAGGTCCGACGAGTAAAATCCCTTTCGGAATCTTTCCTCCGAGACGTGTGAACTTTTCGGGGGTCTTCAGAAACTCAACCACCTCGCGCAGTTCTTCCTTCGCCTCATCCACACCGGCTACGTCCGCGAACGTCACCTTGATGTCCTGTTCCACATAGATCTTCGCTTTCGACTTTCCCACCGTCATGAATCCCCCTTGTTGACCCTGACCGAAGCGCCGAATGATAAACATCCAAATGCCGAAAAAGACCAATGCGGGAACGATCCAGGAGAGGAGGTCGCGCAAAAACGTGCTTTCCACCACGCCGGAAAACGTGACGTTGCGCGCGTTAAGCTCCTTGACCAAATCAGGGTCTTCAACCCGAATAGTCGTAAACAACTTCTGCTCCTTGGATCCTTCTTCCAGCTTCAACTTTCCGGTGACTCTCTGATGCGTGACCGTGACTTCAGCCACTTTGTCTGCCGCCACAAGTCTCTTGAATTCGCTGTATGGAAGCTCTTCAAGATTCTGCACGGTTGCCATGAAATCGTTTACGAGAATGATCGAAAGCACCGCAAGGAACACATACAGAATCGAGAAGGAGGTTTTTTTATTCACGGGCATCGCCCTCATTTCCTTTCGCTGTTACGATAGAAGAACGTTGAACCGCCTGCCAGGAGTTACACGAGGAGCCGCTCGTATCTGACTATGCACGACCACAGCAGACAGAAGGGACGACGCATTCCGACTGTGCCTCCCTCTAACAGCGCGTGCATTGGAGTTGCAAAGGAGAGACCCTGAGTTCCTGCCCTTGGGCTTGAATATTCTTGTAATTAAATCGAACGTTTATAGCGAACTTGGATGGCTGCATTAAGGAGACTGGGAGGAGTCCTGCTACAGTGACACTGATTGTGGATGTGGCATAAAGCGACATCTCGCGCCATGACCTAATGACCCTGCCGATTCTTCTATACGGTAGTTGTTGAGGTATTTGGCAACAGTTCCCTTGTTGATCCATGGCTCGAAAACTCCTCAAGCAGTCTTCTTTTCATGGTTAATTCGGCCCTGCTACCACATTTCTTCCCCCTCAAGCCATCGGGCATCATCCTGTGGCACTGACAATGCAAAACTCTGTCTCCTTAGCCATTTAACCTCTCTCCTCCAAGACAATTAAATGAACACCCGGGCTTGAGAGGAGCGATTCGGTATGCGGAGCCTGTCGGGAGCATTGATGAAAACTCTTTCAGACCGTCGTGGAAGTAAAGATAAGAGCCTCCTATCCCTTTCCGCCCCGAGCTATGCACAAGTTCACCGTACTTTCAGCGGTTTCGTGCGTGCCATCTATCGACTCGAGGTGGCCGGCACCGATCATGTTCCCGTTATCGGTCCTGTGATCGTTGCGGCGAATCACGAATCGTTCCTCGACGGGATCGTCTTAGGAGCCGCGATCCCGCGGGAACTGCGTTTTGTCGCAAAGGCGGAGCTCTGGCGGTTCCGACTGCTCGCGTGGATGCTCGACGGCCTCGGCGCGATCCCGGTTGTGCGTAACCGCTGCGACTTCTATGCTCTCTCGGAAGTGCTGCAGGCTCTCCATGCAGGACAAGCGGTTGCCATCTTCCCACAGGGCGCGGTTCGCGGCGATCGCCCCTGGCACCGGGGTGCCGCGCATGTGGCGCTCGTGACAGGCGCGCCGCTTGTGCCGGTCCGCCTCGTCGGGACGGCACGCGCCCTCTCGCGTGGCAAAATCAGCTTCCCACGGTTGCGAGTCATCGTGGGTAAACCGATCGAAGTCGCGCAGGGTCCGGAAGACCCGGACGCGACGAGGGAGTTGACCGAGCGGTTACGG
>DATDFW010000114.1:0-4495 GCA_036522375.1 Nitrospiraceae bacterium | reverse complement strand
CCTATATCGGGCGGGAACATTTCACTGAGTTCGAACTGCAAGGGTAGCTAGAAGCCGGTTGTGGCTAATAATATTAGAGGCGAAAGGGATACTGAGGGTTGAATTAGGATTACCAATGCGGAGGCATTGGCACGAAGGTGGGCCTAGCGCTTTCGCCTAGCCGCGGTAACTCGTGATCGTTGCTACGACAAATCCTCCGTTGCTCAGTTAGCAGCGGTTTTCTAAACTTCGGGTCAACCCCGCCACACGGGCTGCCGCATGACGGTGGAGTTGGGACCGCCTTTACGCACACCAAGAAATTCCGAGTGGTGCGCCCGGAGGGACTTGAACCCCCAACCCTCGGATCCGAAGTCCGATGCTCTATCCATTGAGCTACGGGCGCGCGCGGCTACTTCAAGCATTTCAACTGAGGCCTTGTCAAGAACGAGGCTAGGTCAGAACCTCATTTGATTCAGCACTCTCATATCAGCGCAAGTATCGTCTCAACCACCTGATTGACCGATCGATTATCAGTAGCGATCCTATGATCGGCCGCCGCTTGATATTTTGGTGTCCGCTCACGCAACACATCCTGAATTTCATCGATGAACGAGTTAGTCCCTGTCAATGACGGACGCTGCTTATCACTGCCAATTCGTTTCGCAATCGTCTCAACAGAGGCCGTTAGCCAAAACACAGTGCCATTTTTCTTCAACGCCTCGACATTCTCCGCGCGAACTATGGCCCCTCCGCCGGTATCAATTATAAGCTGGTCCAAGCTGGCGAGTTCTCTGCAGACATCGCACTCCATATTGCGAAAGAATTGCCATCCCTCCTGGGCAACGATCTCAGGAATCGTGCGCTGCGCACGTCTGACGATCTCTGCGTCTGTTGACACTAGCTCTCTTCCCAATCGTGCCGCAAGCAGCCTACCTACCGTACTTTTGCCGGTCCCCCGATAACCCGTCAGCACAATATTCATGGACAGCGAGATTCCAGGACGGAACGCATCACATCGACCGGAGCAATCTGATTGGTCCAGAGCTCGAACTGCGCCGCAGCTTGATGAAGGAACATCTCAAACCCGGGAATGGTGCGGCAGCCCGCCGCCTTGGCATCCTTCAGCAACTGAGTGTCCCGGGGGTTATAGACAATGTCCATAACTGTCAGTCCCGCATGAAGCAATACGGCTGGCACAGAAGTCTCTTGCACATTGGGCGACATACCAATCGGGGTACAATGGATCAGCACATGAGCATTCGGCAAGAATTGTTGCAACGTACTCTCATCGAGAGATGATTCTTGCACGACCATCCCCGTCTTTGATTGGAGATCTCGTGCCAAGTCTGTGCGTTCACGGTCGTCGATCCCGAGTATGGTCAACCGGTTGATCCCTGCCTCCCTCCCGAGCGCGAAAGCAATCGCGCGAGCTGCGCCTCCAGACCCGAGCACGAGTACTTGACGCCCTTTCAAGGTAACCCCTCCTTCACGAAGCGCGCGCAAGGCGCCGATCGCATCAGTGTTATACCCTGTGAGGACCCCGTCTGCAGCGACAATGGTATTGATGGCTCCGATATGGCGTGCGATTGTCTCCACAGAGTCCAGAAACGGAACAGACGCCACCTTGTGGGGGATGGTCACGCTGGCGCCGCGAAAATTTCCAAGGGAGCGAAGACCCTTGATCGCATCGCCGATCGCTTTCACTCGGAACGCCAGATACACAAAGTTCAGCCCGAGTTTCTGAAATGCAGCATTATGAATTGCGGGTGACAGCGAATGCTCGACTGGATTGCCGATGACACCACAGAACTGGGTATGTGCATTGATATCCATAGATTCGAGACGTGGCGACTGATGTTTCGTCTTCGGACTCACTGACAGACACCCATAGCTGTCAGTGCAGCCATCAGCATTCGCAGCGATGACTGCTCACGAGCTGGTCATTCCTCCATCGATAGGAAAAGTCCCGCCCGTGACCCAGGCTGCTTCGTCGGAGGCGAGATAGAGAACCATTTTAGCCACCTCTTCTGGTCTCCCGGCTCGGCGAAGAGGATAATGCGACAGAATGGGATCCAGCTGTTCGGGATTGCTCATCAGTGGAGCCGCCATCGGCGTATCGATGAGTCCGGGGTTCACCACATTGCAGCGAATGCCGTCCTTGGCATAGTCAACTGCGAGGGCTCTGGTTATGGCATCGAGCGCACCCTTGGAGGCGGCATAGGCAGGCAATGTGGGAAGCCCGACCAGGCTCGCGATGGAAGAGATGTTGACGATTGCGCCCTTTCCCTGCTTCAACATCTGCGGCAAGACAGCTCGCGTCATGCGAAACACTCCACTCAAGTTGACGTCGAGAACCTGCGCCCAGGTCGCATCATCAATCTCGTGCAAGCGCTTTCCGAAGTCACCCACTCCAGCATTATTGACAAGGATATCGAGCCGCCCGAACTGCTGCACTGTCTGCTGCACTGTCTGCTGGATATGGGATTCATCTGTGATCGATCCAGCAACGGCAAAGACCTTGCCCTG
This sequence comes from Nitrospiraceae bacterium, assembly GCA_036522375.1. Taxonomy (GTDB): domain Bacteria; phylum Nitrospirota; class Nitrospiria; order Nitrospirales; family Nitrospiraceae; genus Palsa-1315. The sequence continues at coordinate 1,990 of DATDFW010000114.1, read as the reverse complement.
CACCCTCACAATGTCGGTCACGACCCGATCCAATTCCGCTTGCCGGCGCCCCGTGATTACGACAGAAGCTCCTTCATGCGCAAAGACTTTTGCGATCGCTTCACCGATACCTGCGTTACCTCCCGTGATGACCGCAACCTTTCCATCTAACCGATTCATCGCGTACGATCCTCCCGCTCTTCGTGAGCATCAGTGGTCGCCCCTATGGACTCAACAACTTGAGCGGCAGGCCAAAACCCGGATTCGATTTTCCTAGCTACTGTGATGAATCCTGAATGCGCGACCATTCGATGATCGGGCCGTACGCTGCGTCCCTGAACCGCCCAAGTCCTCAGCAACGTTTCAAATGTTTCAACCATACCAAAGGCCCTCGCTCGCTCAAGTGCCTCGACCGTCTGGACCACTTGAGGGACTGTGGGAACAAAGCTCAAATATACGCCGCCTGAGCGGAGGACCTGTGCGGCATACGGCACTACCTGCCAAGGCTCGGGAAGATCGAGGACGAGACGATCGAAGGGTAGACCATCATCGAGGAGACTGATGCCTTCGTAAGCGTTTCGACGAAGCGGAATAAGATTCGACACCGGGCCCATATATCGTTCAATGTTCAGCATCGCCGTTCTCGCAAAATCTTCACGCGCTTCGTACGTTACCACCAAGCCTCGCGGGCCCACTGCACGCAAGAGCGCCATCGTCAAAGCCCCGGAGCCGGTTCCTGCTTCGAACACACGTGCACCAGGATGGATGTCAGCCCACATGGCGATAAGCGCAAGATCCTTCGGATACAAGACCTGCGCGCCACGCGGCATCTTTAGCACGTAATCGCCAAACGTGGGCTTGAGCGCCAACATTGTCTTGTTGCCGGAAAGTCGAACTAAAGAGCCATCGGGTTTTCCAATGAGATCGTCGTGGGCAATTTTGTGCCCACTCAGCTGATAGAGATCACCCGGCTTCAGGGTCAGACCGTACTGCCGCCCTTTCTTGTCGACTAGATGGATACGTTGGCCTGAGTGAAAATGTGACATTGAGGCTCCATTCTAGAAGTGCCACGTGCAGTTTTCAACAAGGCCTCCATCACGATGGCAGAATTGTTGACCTCGCAAGCTCCGGACAAATGGCGTTCCTCCCAAAAAAAAATTCAACGCATCCCAACACCTTGCCAATGCGACCAACTTTATAGTTAGTATGCCGATCCGTGATCCGCATGATCTCAAGACGCTTGCTGAACTCGCGATACACGATAACTTCTCCACGATCTCTAATACCCGATGTGATCACCCTCCTTCTGAAAGCATTGACTCAGAGGTCCAGAAGTAAATGAGGTGATTAGGACACTGGCCCTAAAGATCCGTACACATTTGAGGCAAGATTGCCTCACTCCTTTGTCATTTTTCTTCATTAGAACGCGTTAATAGTGCTGTCTTTTCCTCGTGATTGCTAAGCGCCATTCTAAGAAACAATCCAGCACAGGATTTGCTGCGTAAGGAAATATCAGGACACCTTGGAACTCGAATGAATCGTTTGGGGGATATATGTCTCTAATAAGCTAGAAGGGGAGTCGGTTGAAATCATAATCATGGAAAGCAAATGCATCTGACAGTCTGAGGAGGGGCGACGATATGAAAAAGGATCTTTACACAACCCCTGAATCTGAAGAACTGGTCACGACTGCAAAGGATGTGGATGCGGACGATCCTGAAGCGAGCGATCTCTTGGATGTCATCGGCCGAGATACCGCCGAGGAGGAGCAGCCTGAGGAGCTGATCAAGAAGGTGACGCGTCCTACTGTGAGCGGTGGCCCGTTTATGTTGGAGTCACTCTATTTTCGCTCCTTCGGCGAACGTGCACTTTTGACAAGAGAAGAAGAAGTTGAGTTGGCGAAGAAAATCGATAGCGGAACAAACACCGTCCGAAAAGCCTTACATCGCGCCATACGAGCCTTCTCGCGGCTCAAACGTTCGGAATCTGTACTAGAGGCGCACCACACACT
>DATDFW010000113.1:0-3970 GCA_036522375.1 Nitrospiraceae bacterium | reverse complement strand
GCACGAGCAGTTTCTTGCAAAAGCCCTTCACTCCCGAGGTGCTCGCCCGAGCCGTCCGCAATTTGCTCGATGTCAGCACGCCATCAGCCAGGACCGGTGCCGCCTCTTCATCGGCATCTCAAAAAACTCCGCGCTGACCTGCGAGGCTCGCCTTGCAGCCGTCGCTCCACTTCCTCGGATGATTTGACGCTCTGTACCGGCCCTCTCTATACTTGATTCTGAAATATGATGGTACAGGACAACAGCGTCCACAGGTCTATCCCTGTCGCCCAATTTCTTCTGGGTCTCATCATCGTCGTGTTCAGCGGACCTTCGACAACGATGGCCCAGACCCTCGCAGAAGATCAACTCGGAGACGGTTTATCCATTTCCGTCTGGAATCCTCACACGCAATGCCCAGATGTCGCACCGTTGGTCGCCGTCGAAATCGATCCCGATCGCTATCGCTTTACCGTGCACTATTACCAGCAGGATGGACTATCAGATCCGCTCGATATTCGTCAGTGGCAAGAGCGAACCGGCCACGACCTGGTATTCAATGCCGGCCTTTTCCGTGAGAATTACGCGTATCTCGGACTGCTCTATGGAAACGGCCGCTCGTTGGGGAGCAAGCGGCACGTCACGTGGCTGGGACTGTTTGTGGCAGAACCGGCGGAAAATCACTCACGCCGTGCGCGGGTCTTGGACTTGACCTATGACGTCTTTGATGAGCGACAACCTCCCTATCGAGAGGTGGCTCAATCCCTCATGCTCCTGGACCGGACAGGAAAAATCCGTGTGCGTCAAACCGGGAAACGCGCACATCAGACCCTCGTCGCAGAACAAAGCAATGGGCATCTCGTTGTCCTGAAGACCACGGAAGTGGTGTCACTCTATGCCCTTGGAGAATGTCTGCGGGACGCCTATCCCTCCCTACGGCAGGTCATGGCCATGGACGGAGGATCCTCTTCCGACGTCGCTGTCAGTCCCTCGCTCCGACAAGCCATGTCGAAGATGGCCGGTGTACACACCGGGATACCCCTGTTAGAAGGCATCACCACCGCTCACGTGGGACTGCCAGCGGTGATTGGAATCAGCCCGCGCCGCGAGCACTCAGACGACAAACTCCGGTCGACCAGATGAGCGTGGTGCGATGTACGTCGAACGAGCTGGTTGGAGAACACCTTGTCGATTCGGAAGATCCTCGATGATCCATACGTCAGGAAGATGAGGAGAACATCCACCCAGAGCAGCCCCACGAGACTTGTGGGATGATGCGTGGTGCTGGCGGACTTTCCTCAATATCCTTTAGCGGCGCCCAGGTTGAACCGGAAAGCCCGCTGCAAGCCAGGCATTCATACTGCCGCTCACGTTGTAGACATGGCGATAACCTAAATCGGCCAACGTTTCTGCGGCGATGTTGCTCCGACGACCGGATTGGCAATAGACGACAATGTGGTCGTCCAATTCGGCGCCGAGTTCACGGTGGCGCGCCACAATTTCACGGAAATCGATGTTGAAGTCGGTTCCCGGTATGAAGCCTTGCGCATGTTCTTCAGGAGAGCGCACATCGATCAGCACAAACCCCTTCTGGGTACTCGAAGGGGCTTTCGTCAATCCGGCTTCCAGTTGCTGGACCGTCAACAGATACGAATGGTGGGCCGATACCAACGTCGCTGTCGCGGTGAGCATCAGACACAGCCCGGCAAAGATCATGGCAATTCGTGTATTCATGGTGGGTCTCCTGATTGCAGCGTTGATGAATGCCATTCGACAGAGAACGATTCTGTCTATTATGATAGGAGTCGTATGAAGAGTTGGTCAAGCCTCATATGTACACTCCTCCTGCTCCTGGCCGGCTGCGGCGAGGGTGCGAAGCTTGTGCAGGACACAGGCGATGGAGGGGTGGCGACGTACCCTTTCAAGGGGGAGCAGGGCTCTCTCCTTTCCCCGTTTCGGCAGGAAGCCCTCACCTTGATGCGGGATAAATGTGGCGGCGGCTATACAATCGTGCGGGAAGGGGAAGCAAAGGGGAGGGCACGTGTCGTTGGTGTTGAAGGATCTCAGGAAATCGTGCAGGAGCGGCGATGGGGGATGGAGTTTCGGTGTAAATGAGTGCTGCGAACGTGTACTCCAGTTGAGCCAGACAGGTGAACTTACCAAAGCGTCACACGCCAAGGTAGTGTTTCAGCATCCTGCTAGGGCGTTTCAACCTGCTGCCGTGTCAGATCATCGATCGTCAGAAGACTGATTAACGAGACTCCTTCCTGTTCGATGCGTGCGCGCCCATCTTGTTCTTTCCGATCCACGATCACGAGCGCCTGATTTACCACAAGGCCGGCTTGCCGAGCCGCGGCAATCGCTTTCAGCAGGGACCCACCGCTCGTCAACACATCGTCGACAATCAACGCGCGATCTCCCGCACGCACGGCCCCTTCAATCAGCTTCCCCAATCCATGGTCCTTTGCGGTCTTCCGCACCACGAAAGTCCGCCAGTCCCGTCGTGGAGTCGCATGGTAGCAATAGTCAGAAATGGTCGTGGCAATTGATATCGCCCCGATCTCGAGCCCTCCAAGACAGTCGAGGGTCACTTCGATCAATGCGTCATGCGCGAGATGTCCCACGAGCCGGCGCGACCCAGGATAGGCCATGAGCGATCGACAATCGACATAGAAGGGGCTCTTCAATCCGGAAGCCAGTGTGAACCCGGTCACAGGGTCCCACTTGAACGAGTGAGTTTCATGAAAGGCTTTTGCGAGCTGAACTTTGAAGGGCAACATCCTATCACTCAATTACAGGTTGCCCATTCTACACTCGGCAATGGCCCAAATAGAATCCTCCTCGTATATTAATTCCACTGCGTCGCAGCGCAATATCTCGCCCGACTCTGTTCAAGCAAATCGCTTTACCTGCTCTGCCAGCGTGTTCGCAACATGATTCAGATCGAACGGCCAGGCGTAACGGAGTTCGACCCCGGGATATTGCGGCCGCAGATGATCGAGGATTTCCGGAATCTCAATCTCCGAGTGAGAGCCGCCGGGTGTGAACATCGTCGTGACGACGGTAATGTGTGTTGCACCTTTCTTAATTAGGTCCTCCACAGACTCTTCCAACGTCGGCGCACAGAACTCGTTGTACGCGACGGCGAAGAGCACCTTCCCCAGGTTGGCCCGTAACTGAGCAGCCACCGCCTCAAGTCCTGATTGATAGGGGTCTGTCTCCGGTGTCCTCGGCCACCGGCGAATGCGTGTGTCCAACTCATGTTCCTCTGCCGACATCGGCGTGCCTGCCGCTCGCCGCTGCCCTTCTAACCGTTTCAGTTTCGTGATCAATTCTTGGGGGCAACCCTTGGGAATGCCCCCGTGTCCCACAAGAATTACTCCCTGTACAGCAATCGCCATCAGCGGACTCCTTTCCTCTGACATGAAGATTCATACATGATTGCGTAACATCAGTTCTTTCGGATGCGGATTGAGATAGACCTGGTCACGGATGTAGCCGACGTCGAAGATCTGGACATAGTGCTTGATCAGAGTCAAAGGGACGATCAAGGGCGTGAGCCCGTGATGGTAATCTCCGATCACACCCAGCAGCGCTGCTTTCTCGTGAGCGCCGAGTCGTGCTTTGAAATACCCCACCATGTGCTGGAGTACGTTCACGTGCTTGCGCACCGTCGCCTTCACAGCCAATGCTTCCATGAAGAGTTCCCCATACCGGCGGGCGAGTTCCTTGGGCCGGTGCTGATGGGCCTGACCGACCAGCCCCCTGAGGACCACATATTGCTGCGGGTGATGGGCCAACAGCAAGTACTTGTGGATCGTATGGAACTGTATCAGAGCCTGCCTCGTGATCCCACGTTGGACGAGATTCTGCCAACGGCGGTAACAGAAAATTCGCTCAATAAAGTTCTCCCGGAGCGCAGGGTCACAGAGCCTTCCTTCCTCCTCGACCGGAATCAGTGGAAACTGCTCCATAAAAGCCCGTGCAAAGA
>DATDFW010000112.1:0-4457 GCA_036522375.1 Nitrospiraceae bacterium | reverse complement strand
TGACGACGACGCCAGAGGCTCATGATGGGGCACCACCAGTAAATACTTGGAGTGTATAACCTAGGGGCCCACCTGAAAGCTGTTCACTATTAGTCACTTTTTGTAAGTGAAAAACCTGAGGAGCGCTGAGCGATGGCGCGGGTCACATCGTGGCGCTGATAGGACATGCACAAAAACGAAGGCCCGGGTCCCCTGGGAGAAAGGAGCCGGGTCTTCACCTCATCTTCGCGAAGTGGCCGTACATCGCGTCCATGAAGCACTGTGACCATACAAGAATTTTGAAGACGTACTAGCTAGTAGCAACCCTAGTTCGACCGCAGCTTATTCAGCAGATCGATGCAGCTGTATTTGATCAGGTCACGGTCCTCAGGGGGAAGCGTCTCATGTGCCAATTTATCGTAAAAGGTCTCGCAGAGATGGACAAACTCTGTGGTCTCGTTCGCAACATCAAGCATGGCGGAACTCCTTATTCGTTTACCTGGACCAACAAAAGAAGATCGGGACCCCACTCATCCCAGAAACAGGACACCGAGAAGTGTCAGGAGGATCGGCGTTAGTACGATGAGCGCGTCCTGGAGCATGTAAGACAGCCGGTAGCGCTGATCATCAAACTGGTCGAAATTAAACTTTTCCATGACAGGCACCCTCCATGACGATGCACAGGAACTGAACTTATGCTTCTAGAGGACGTCGTAGTACTGGGGAATTCCCGAGTCCGATGTGGTCAAGAATCAGCCAGCAGAGCATTTTGTGAAGTGTGGAAGCGGGGAAGCGCACGCTAATTTATGAGGAAGGCTGAGCGATGGCGGAGATTATCAGAATGGAATGGACAAGTGGATAGACCGACCGGGAGGCGTGTCCGGCATGTCGCCTTCGGGTATACGCTCACCGTCAACGGCAAGCGGGAGCGGAAAGTCTCATCGGACTGGCACACGGATACCGAAGCGCTCTCTGCGCTGAATCAACGGCTGCAGGCGATTCAATCGGGCGACGTCACCTAACGGCCTGAGATCTCCCTCGATGCGCTCACAGCTCGCGGATTCTCCGTCATTGCCTCCTCCCCTACCTTGGACTCACGCTGCCACTCAGTCACCTCACGGAGGAACGCATTGCACAATATGAAGCGTCCCGCATCGGCGAGGTGAGCCCTTACACTGTCTGCAATGAGTTGTCTGTCTTGAGACACGCGCTGCACTTGGCGAAGAAATAGGGCTATCTCGATCGGGAGCCCGCCATCGAATTCCCCAAAAAGTCCGAAGGTCGAAAACGGTATTTGAGTGAGGAGGAACTCGGACGCCTCCTGAAGGCCTGTGCTCGTGATCAATACCGGCATGCGCAAAGGGGAGATCCTCAGGCTGACGTGGGAGCATGTGGATCTGCGGTATTCCCATCTGTCTCCAAACCATTTACGATCGGCAGTGGAAGCCCTCGATGGCTTGACGCCTTTACCGGCTGCCAGGCATACTGCCGAGGCACATAAACGGGCACAAAACACGCAACAGGTTAAACCCGCCCACGTAATTACTTGATATGACTGATACGGAGAGGTGGCCGAGTGGCCGAAGGCAACGGTTTGCTAAACCGTCGTAGGGGCAAAACCTCTACCGAGGGTTCAAATCCCTCCCTCTCCGCCACCGTCGTTAACCGCGACCTGCTGCAGGTAATGAATGCGTCCAAGATTCACAAGAATTCGGAAGTACCGTTGAATACATGGTTTCTCGTGTGTTCTATTCTACGACCTCAAACAAATTATTGGGTCGGCTTATAGCTCTGACAACATAGAAGTCAGTCCTCCTCGTGAATACCGAGGCCCTTACGATCACAACGCTTTTTCCAATGAATTGGTCGGATATTTCTGCAAGCTTGTGAATTTAAGTGGAGCGATGCTTTTCGCTTGGACGAGCTACGAATGTTCGTATGAGGGACAACACATTTTCAATCCCCTCTCGATTCCAATTTAAAGCAGAGGGACCAGCAAACATTTGGTAGAGAGCCTTGCGCCTTCGTGTCCTCACTACAACATGCCGCACTGCGAGGCATCTATGCCCTTCTCGATTCGTCCCTTCTATCGCTTGCCGCTGGCCTTCTTTTCATCTTTCATTTCATTGATTGTACTCTTGGTGCTGAGTAGTGCTCCAGCACACGGGGGGGAGTGGATGAAAGTTCACACAATCGAGATCTCAGAGTCGACGGTATACGCGGAAGATCCGAGGACCATCCATCGTGAAGGGAATCTGGTGAAGATGTGGGCCTTGTTCGACTATAAGGCCAAGCGACGCTTGCACGGCGGCCCGTGGGTATTATCGTACAAGAACCAATACGAATACGACTGCGCAGAAAAGCGTCAGCGCTTGCTTGCGAGCATGTCGTTCTCGGGCCATATGGGAAGCGGGGAGATTGTGCATGAATTCGCGGAAGCAAGACCGTGGCAGCCAGTTCTACCAGAGGGTCCAGGGCACTCGCTGTGGAGGGTGGCCTGTAGCGACAATTTCTGAGGTACTTCGGATGCCCAGTGGTGGGCATGCGAGTGGTTACCGGCGCTCACGATGCTTTTGTATTTGCTGAGCAAGAACATCGTACGCAAAGGCCGTAGATTAATCTGTCTATTGCTTTGGAAGCCTCCGTTTGCCAGAAGGCTTCTCAAGCTTCAAATTGGTAGCAATCAAGGAAGCATCAGCTAGCTCTAACGACTTATCCTGCTAACGCATTCTGGAAGGCCTGCGAACTAACAAACCCCAGGTCCTCTCCAATCAAACCTTGTCGTCGGTGTGATAGCATCAATCTTTCTTGCCGATGCATTGTGCGAGTATGCAAAGCCTGACGAAAAGGTGAATCGTGTTGGTACATATCGTTGCCGACTATGGAACGGGCGACCTGGCCTTTGCTGAAGTTGTGCAGCGCATCAAGCTCCACCTGCCGGATGCTGAACCTGTACTTATGCCGGTCCCCCCATTTTCCACGCTGGCCGCCGGTTTTTGTATTGCTCAACTGGGACTGAATGCGGCCCCGCCTGGAGCCCTGATCTATCACAACGTGGCTCCCCGCGAGGACGACCAGACGGCCCGACTGGGAAACGCGGGAGAACGCCTAGCCTATGCACGGCTTCCTACGGGGGTCCGTGTAATTGGAGTCAATTCTGGCTACACTCTCTCCTTTGTTAAAGATGTCGCGGAAAAATTTCGGTGGGCAGCGTATCCCGCGGAAGGCAGTCAGTTCCGTTCACGAGACGTATTTCCGCAAGCAGCTGCCGCCATCGCGCTGGGACTCCCCGGCTTGACCGATAGTTGGCCGGATCTCATGTTCCGTGGGTCGCTCGACTCTCCGGAGGGTCGAAGGAATAGAAGTTAGCCGTGGTCTGGCCCTATTGTTTTCAGCTATACGTGATCTTCATCGGAACTAGTGGTGGTTCTCGATCCCCACGTGCCTATAGCGATGCGGGGGATCGATTCTGAACAGGCCGTCGGCAGAACGCGTGTTTCAGTCGGTGTCAGCGACTACCCTCACGGACTCTGTCGCGCTCGTGCTGCCGTGTCGCCTTTCAACGCCGGCTGTCCTGCTGCGGACCGTGCGACCTGGGGCGGGATGAACCCCGTTACTTCCTCGCGACGCAGTAGGTTTTTTCCGGAAGAGGTGACAGACCTCCTCCAACATCTTCCTTAAATTCAGCGATCTCGGCCCCGCCTGTCTGCCACACATGGATGCAGTCTGCGATTAAGAAGGGCTCGGTTTTAGGTATGCCGTTCACCAGGACCGGCCGTCTGCTCGTCGTCGTTCCCACAACGATGAATCGGTTCCCCTTCATCAGATCCAGCGTTTCAAGAGCTCCTGGATAGAGCAAAGCGAATTCATAGTCACCAGTTCTCTTGACATCTTCCGTGGGGCCATAGATGGGATGACTCACGATGGGAAGTTGTTCCGCGATAATCACAATGCCCTTGCCGTTCTCGGTAGCTTGGACGATCCGGCCTCCCAACATGACATTGATCCCCGCATCGGACTTCCCTGACTCATTCGTAGGACTCGCGTCACGCCACGCCTCAAAATGAAATGTCGGAGAGACCTTGTCCATGATTTCTGGCGGAAACGGCGTGTGAGCCGCACACCCGGACAGCACTGCGCACAGGATCAGAGTTGTGAGCAGTGAAAGATGCAAAACATGCATGGGCTCGCTCCTTTTGAAATAGATAACTCGCTAAATTCGCACTCACCGTCGTGAACCATGTAGACTGTCCAGCTGCCCGCTCCGTTTTGCACCCAGAACAAGGCGGCGTCACTTTTCTTGTGACTGAGACACACGCCATATTTGAGGGATTTTGCTCATTCAGATTTCCCCTCCGGCATAATCCCCTTTCGCTCTGCTCGGTTGGCGTCAAGGGCCTTCATGTTTGTGTCTGGGCAGAATTTATATCATTCTTGAACAGTGGGCTTGCACGAAAGATCACTGTCTGGTATGCCAC
>DATDFW010000111.1:0-4980 GCA_036522375.1 Nitrospiraceae bacterium | reverse complement strand
ACGCTCTTAGGCCGAGAAGGACTCTCCGCAGCCACAGGTCTTATCGGCGTTCGGATTGACGAATTTAAAGTTTCCGCCCATCAGGTCTTTTTGGAAGTCTAATTGCGTACCTTGAAGATAAATGGCGCTCTTGGCGTCAACGATGATTTTCACACCGTCAACGTCATGGACTTGGTCGTGCTGGCCGATCTTTTCATCGAAGTTAATCGTATAGCTGAGGCCTGAGCAGCCGCCGCCTTTGACGCCGAGGCGGAGCCCCCCTTCAGTCAGCCCCTGTACATTGAGCAGGCGTTTCACTTCCTTCAGCGCCGCGTCGCTGAGCGTAATCACCGGAGCTTGGGTTTCTGCGTTCGTCGTGTCCATGGGGCGCTCCCTTTGTTCACATTACTTTACGTCGGTCAGTGCTCCGTCGGTTTTCTTCTGGTAGTCCGCGAGGGCGGCCTTGATCGCATCCTCGGCGAGCACGGAGCAATGGATTTTCACCGGCGGCAGATTTAGCTCCTGCACGATGTCGGTATTCTTGATCTTTTGGGCTTCTCCGATCGTCTTGCCCTTCAACCATTCGGTGGCGAGGCTCGAGCTGGCGATCGCGGATCCACAACCAAATGTTTTGAACTTTGCATCCACGATCGTATCGTTCTGTACCTTGATCTGAAGCTTCATGACGTCGCCGCACTCCGGGGCTCCGACCATGCCGGTGCCGATCCCTTCCTCGTCTTTCTTGAAGCTCCCCATGTTGCGGGGATTATTGAAATGATCGATGACTTTGTCACTGTAGGCCATGGTTCATCCTCCTCTTAACTATCTTGGTCAATGGGCAGCCCATTGGACTGATTTTAAATCGACGCCTTCTTTTGCCATCTCGTACAGCGGAGACATTTCGCGTAATTTGGTAACGACCTCGATCACCTTCTTGATCGTATAGTCGATCTCATCGTCCGTGTTGAAACGGCCTAGACCGAAGCGGATCGAGGAGTGCGCCAATTCCGTTCCGACCCCCAACGCGCGGAGTACGTAAGAGGGCTCCAATGTGGCCGAGGTACAGGCCGAACCGGATGAGAGGGCGATCTCCTTCATGCCCATCAGTAACGACTCGCCTTCCACATAGGCAAAGGAGATATTGAGATTGCCGGGGAGCCGGTTGGTCGGATGGCCGTTCAGATAGCTTTCTTCGAGGGCAGTCATGATACTGGACTCCAGCCGATTGCGCATCGCAATTAACCGTATGGATTCTTTGGCCATCTCCTGCTCGCAGAGTTCGCAAGCCTTGCCGAACCCCACGATCAAGGGCACCGCAAGCGTTCCGGAGCGCATGCCTCGCTCGTGCCCGCCGCCGTCCATTTGCGCCGCGATGCGAACTCGCGGATTCTTCTTTCTCACGTAGAGCGCCCCGATCCCCTTGGGCCCGTACATCTTGTGGGCCGAGAACGACATCAGATCGATCCCCATATCCAGCACATCGACCGGGATCTTGCCGACGCCCTGCGTCGCATCGCAGTGAAAAAGGATCCCTTTTTCCTTCGCGATCTTGCCGATCTCCTTGACAGGGTTGATCGTGCCGATTTCATTATTCGCCAACATAATAGAGATGAGGATCGTCTTGTCGGTAATGGCATTCCGTACATCCTCGGGACTGACCATCCCGAATTTATCGACAGAGAGATACGTGGCTGTCGCTTTGCCCTTGCCTTCCGACGATTTGACGGTGTCGAGTACCGCCCGGTGTTCAGTGGATGCCGTAATAATATGGTCGCCCTTCTCTCTGTACATTTCCAGCACACCCTTGATCGCGAGATTATCCGATTCGGTGGCGCCGCTTGTGAAGACAATCTCTTTCGGATCGGCCTTGATCAGCCTTGCGATCTGCTTCCGGGCGCTTTCGACGGCTTCCTCCGCCGCCCACCCGAAGGCGTGGTTACGGCTGGCCGCATTCCCGAATTTCTCGACGAAGTAGGGGAGCATGGTTTCCAATACGCGTGGATCCATCGGTGTCGTGGAATGGTTGTCCAAGAAAATCGGCAGTTTCATCGTTCAACTCCTTGTGCCGTTGGGGACTGGATCATAATGAGGGGTGTACCACCCATCATGTCTTGCAGGGTCATATTATTGAGCAATTGGGCGATACTATCCTGGACTTTCAAGAGCGGTGTGCGGATATGGCAATTTTCCCGCTGCATGCAGATCTCTCCATCCTTCTCATGTGAACAATCGGTGATACCTAATGGGCCCTCGATGCTTTCGAGAATTTGTGCGATCGTAATCTGGTGTGCGCGTCGGGCCAGCACGTAGCCGCCTTTGGGACCATTATGACTCTCGATCAGTGCGTTCTTGGCAAGGGTTTGGAGTACTTTGGCCAGCAGCTCAAGGGGGATGTTATATTCCTCTGCGATCTCCTTCGTATTCACCACGCGCCCAGGTGTCACGTCACCGAACTGGACGGCAGCGATGTGCTGAAGGGCCATGAGGGCATAGTCGGCTTTTTTCGAAATCTTCAACATTGCTATTGCCGATCTCCAGGATCGGAGACTATAATGGTCTCCGATCAATAAGGTCGGACTAAGGATAGCATGGAGGTTTCCAAGCTGTCAACCGAGTGAACTAAGGTTGGATTAGGCTGAGAAAGGAATGGGCAAATGGGCGGAACCAATCCCTATATTGAAAAAGCTGAATACGAGCTTCCTCAGCGAGCCTATACGGTCACGTTTATGGCTCCTGACGGTGGGGTGACGAAGATTGAGGTCGATCCAGCCAAGATTCCTTATGGCCCGACGGGGCTCCCAGGGAGTCTGCTTGATGTGGCCATGGGCAATGGGGTTGCGTTGGAGCATGTGTGCGGGGGTGTCTGTGCCTGTTCGACCTGTCATATCATTGTGAAGCAGGGCCTTGAGAGCTGTAATGAAGGCACGGATGATGAATTCGATCAGCTGGAAGAAGCACCGATGACCACGTTGCAGTCACGACTCGGCTGTCAATGTGTGCCAAACGGGACGAAAGACATTGTGGTTGAAATTCCGGCGGTCAACAAAAACCTGGTGAGAGAAGGACATTAATCATACGTTTCGGTTTTAATCTCTTTTCGATCGTATCCAGTCTGCATGAGATAAGCCCGCAATGGTCGCACGAATCCTTTGACCCCGCTGAGCAGTGGTGTCACTCTTGGTCTGCCGGTGACAAGCGGTCGCAATAGTTTCACGGTCGCCTCCACGACCTCCTGGTCCATTCCATTTACCGCCACTGGCAAATATCGGAACGATGGGTGTTGCACGGCCAAGGCGAGTAGCTCATCGTGGTAGAGCCATTCATCCTCAGTCGGACCGACCGCAATCAAGATGGATGGTGGCAGTGTGCACGATGCTGCCAGCCTTTTCAACATACAACGAATCGGGACCAGACCGGTATAGCGACTAATAAAGAGCAGATCTTGATCGAGTGACAGAGGCAATTGGAAAGTTCCGTAGGGGCCAGACAGCAGCAGTTCATCGCCGGGCTTGAGTCCATAGAGATAATTAGAACCGATTCCGTCCTTCACACGATCGAAAACCAGCGTGAGCTGCCCATCAGGAGAGGGAGGGTCTGCCATTGAATAAGCACGATTAAGAGGGGGTTTAGTGCCCACTGGTAACTGTAAGGAGACCCACTGACCTGGTTGGAATAAGACTCTCTGAATCTTCGGAAGGACAACCAATTGGCGAACGTTGGGTGTGAGATCCGTGACTGAGAGGACCGTTGCCGGTTGTGTGAGTTCCGCCATCACGATCTCCCTCTTGCTCTCATACCAAAAGGCCGCTCCAGATGAAAGGGTGCGCGACAACCGAATCTGTACAACACTTTTACGCCCGTGTTATAGATACCGACCTTTTCTACAATGACGCAGGGTCATGTTTATGAGTCAAGTCAGGGTCAGATTCGCGCCTAGCCCGACTGGTGTTCTGCACATCGGTGGTGTCCGCACGGCCCTGTTCAATTGGCTCTTTGCGCGCCAGCAGAAGGGCGTCTTTGTCCTCCGTATCGAGGACACGGACCAGAGCCGCTCGACTGATGAATCGATCCAAGCCATTATTGAGGGAATGAAGTGGGTTGGACTCGATTGGGACGAGGGCCCCTTCCGCCAGACCGAGCGCATGGACCTCTATCGAAGCCACGCAATGCAGCTTCTTGAGAAGGGGCAGGCCTATTGGTGCTCCTGCAAAGCCGAAGAACTCGAAGCGCGGCGTAAGGAAGCTGAATCCAAGGGACTGTCGCCAAGATACGACGGCCGCTGTCGTAATCGTGGCTTGACGAATCAGACCGGCGACGCAGCCCTGCGCTTTAAGGCTCCGCAAGAGGGAGAGACGGTGGTCGACGACCTCATCAAGGGGAAAATCGTCTTCGATAATTCTGTGCTGGATGATCTGATCATTCTCCGGTCGAACGGCTATCCGACGTATAATTTTTCAGTCGTGGTTGATGATGCGATGATGAACATTACCCACGTAGTGCGGGGAGACGATCACCTGACCAATACGCCGAGACAGGTTCCGATTTTCCAAGCCCTTGGGTTTTCAGTCCCTCTGTTTGGGCACCTGCCGATGATTCTGGGCTCGGACAGAACCCGCCTTTCGAAGCGGCATGGGGCCACCTCGATCATGGCCTATAAAGACATGGGCTATCTTCCGGATACCATGGTGAATTATCTCGTTCGTCTTGGGTGGTCACACGGGGACCAGGAACTCTTCACACGACAGGAGCTGATCGAGAAGTTTTCTTGGAGGAATGTTCAAACGTCGGCTGCCGTGTTCAATCCTGAGAAACTTCTCTGGGTGAACGCGGAGTATATCAAGATTACCCCGCCTGCCCAGATCGCACAGGCGCTGGTGCCTTTCTTGGAAGCCGCGGGATTTCGAAGCGAAATCCAGGCTGTGTCGCCAGGTTGGCTCGCGCAACTGGTCGTACTGGTGAAGGAACGGGCGAAGACACTCGTGGAGATGATCGATTGGGTGC
>DATDFW010000110.1:0-5118 GCA_036522375.1 Nitrospiraceae bacterium | reverse complement strand
ATGAACAGCCAGCACTCGTTTGAATTCGCAGGCGCTGATGGCAAGCTGATTCGCGGTGATCGCGTGATCGGCAAGGATCGCCAGATATTGTTCATCACCGGCTTTCTTTCAAAACGTTGGGGTAACAAGAGCAAAGCGCTCGTTCAGTGGTGCGAGGAAAAGGGCTGGGGGTTCTGTTGTTATGATGTGCGGGGATTCGGGGACTCGGAAGGTCGGTTCATCGACTACACGTTGTCCGATTGGATCGCCGATGCGCGGGCAGTGCTTTCCATGCTCAAGAACGGTCCGCCCGTCACGATCGTCGGTAATTCCCTCGGAGGTTGGATCGCCTGGCTCATGGCGCAGGAATATGAGCAGATAGAGCGGCTCATCCTCATCGCTCCCGCGTTCAACATGATGGGCGTTCGCGCTCGGTCGATTTCGGAAGAACGACAGCATGCATGGCACACGGCAGGCTGGATGCCCTGGGACGACGATACCTTGCACAGGGACTGGCCGCTTTCGTGGAAGTGGGTCGAAGAAAGTGAAGCCTATTGGAAGAATACCTTTGATCGTCTCAGACACGTGCGCACGACGATCTTGCATGGACTGCAAGATGGTGTGATCCTTCCGGGAGGCAGCAAGCAGTTCGTCGAACAGCTCTTGACCAAAGATGGTTCATTTCCCGTCGAACTCAATCTAATTCCGGGTGACCATCGATTGGGCAGTCCTGATAACATGGAACAGTTTCACCAACTCATCGTCGGACAACCTTGAGGCTCCTCTGATGCTCACCCTCATCCACAAAACATGCGGCGGCCCCGCGCTCGACGAGTCGCTCATCGGCGAAGTCTGCGCAATCCCCATCGATCGCTTTCCCTTTACATGCTTCAGTTGCCTTGAAGAAATTGACGACGAGTCGGAAGTCCGGTTATCGGAGGATCTGGGAATCTGAGAACATTGGCTTTTGTCCAACGGATTTACGCCCACGACCACGCTCTCAGTGGAAATATACGACAGATCCAGGGTAAGGTGTCACCCAGTTGCATTGCACGGATAAGAGACCCCACATGTCATCATCGCGACAGCATAACCGTGGGCCGGATTTGGAGAGTCCTGACGTTCCTGAACCGTCCCATGCAGAGCGGGCGAGGACGCTGGTCCACCTGCAGCAGACGGGCAGTCTCTCGACTCTCTCACGCAAACAGCCGGGCTGGCCCTTCGGGTCGGTGATGCCCTATGGGCTCGATGATCAGGGGCAACCGCTCTTTCTCATCAGCACCATGGCGATGCATACGCAAAATCTCCTGGGCGATCCACGGGCCAGCCTGTTGGTGACACCGCCCGAGAGCCGCAGCGATCCACTGGGCGCGGCCAGAGTAACGTTGATGGGGTCGGTGACCAAGGTGCCGAAGGAAGTGGTCGCAGCAGTTCGCGAATTCTACCTCGCCCGCCATGCCAATGCTTCTTATTGGGTGGACTTTCAAGACTTTGGTTTTTTTCGCATGACACTGGCGGATATATATTTTGTCGGGGGCTTCGGGTCGATGGGCTGGGTTACGCCGGACGACTACGCAAGGGCGACCGTGGACCCGCTCGCGGATGAGGCCTCGAGTTTGATGCGTGAAATCAATACGGAACAGGCGGAGACGCTATTACTGCTTGCCCGTGTATATGGCAATGCGGAGGCGCGGCAGGCGACCGTGACTGCACTGGATCGGTTAGGCTTTCACCTTCGAATCACAACTCCGGGCCGAATGCAGGGAGGGCGACTAGCTTTTACTAGTCCTGTGCGCAATGCGTCAGAGGTCAGGGCTGGCCTTGCCGGCTTGGCTGCTCAGGCGAACGCAGGACTCGAAATCCTGCATTCGCTGTAGGAGACGCTTGCACCAGTTCCTGTGAATAGTCCGTTCTTTTCAACACAACAGCAATCACTAGATTAGGGGAATCCATGGCGACGAACGATAAGCAGGTAATCTTTTCTCTGGTCAATGTCGGCAAGGTCTACCCGCCAAAGAGACAAGTGCTGCGCGAGATCTATCTCGGGTTTTACTATGGCGCGAAAATCGGCGTGTTGGGTCTCAATGGATCGGGGAAAAGCTCGTTGCTCAAGATCATCGCCGGGGTCGATCAGAACTACACGGGAGAAATAACCCGGTCGAAGGGCTACACTGTCGGTTTGCTTGAACAGGAACCCCAGCTCGATCCGGACAAGACGGTAAAAGAAATCGTCGAAGAAGGCAAAAAAGAACTGGTGGCCATGCTGCACGAATATGAGATGGTCAGCAACAAGATGGGCGAGGCCACGCCCGATGAACTGGAAAAGCTCCTCGAGAAGCAGGCCCAACTGCAAGAGAAGATCGAAGCGGCTAACGGGTGGGAATTGGAAAACGTGCTTGAACTGGCTATGGATGCGCTGCGATGTCCACCTCCGGATGCGAAGGTGAGTGTGCTCTCAGGCGGCGAAAAACGCCGGGTAGCCCTCTGTCGCCTCATGATCCAAGAGCCGGATATCCTATTGCTCGATGAGCCGACGAACCATCTCGACGCCGAGTCCGTGCAATGGCTTGAGCAGCATCTTCAGCAATACAAAGGGACAGTCATCGCCGTCACGCATGATCGCTACTTCCTCGACAACGTGGCCGGCTGGATTCTCGAACTCGATCGCGGCCATGGTATTCCCTTCCAAGGGAACTACACATCTTGGTTGGAACAGAAGCAAGTGCGGCTGGAAAAAGAAGAAAAAGCTGAATCGAAGCGCCGCAAAAGCTTGGAACATGAGTTGGAATGGATTCGTATGTCGCCGAAAGCCCGTCAGTCGAAGGGTAAAGCTCGGCTCAACCGCTATGAGGAATTGGTCAATCAGAAACAGGACCAGCAGGCCGCGGACTTGGAGATCTATATTCCTCCAGGCCCGCGGCTGGGCGATGTGGTCGTCGAAGCCAAGGGCCTCAGCAAAGCCTATGGGGAGAAGGTCCTCTATGAGAATGTGAGCTTCAGCCTTCCCAAGGGCGGCATTGTCGGCGTGATTGGTCCGAACGGAGCCGGCAAGACGACGATGTTCCGCATGATCATCGGGAAAGAGAAGCCAGATGCGGGAACGATTAAGGTTGGTGAAACGGTCAAGTTGGGCTATGTGGACCAGGATCGCAGCCTGGATCCGAGCAAATCCGTCTACGACATCATTTCCGAGGGTCACGAGACAATTCAGCTCGGCAAGACCGAAGTCAACGCCAGGGCCTACTGCGCCCGGTTCAACTTCGCCGGTACCGATCAGCAGAAGAAGGTGAAGGACATCTCAGGCGGCGAACGCAACCGTGTGCACCTGGCCCGTATGTTGAAAGAAGGAGCAAACCTCATCATTCTCGACGAGCCCACCAACGATCTCGACATCAACACTTTGCGTGCACTGGAGGAAGGATTGGAAAGTTTCGCCGGCTGCGCCGTCATCAGCAGCCACGATCGCTGGTTTCTGGATCGGATTGCGACCCACATGATGGCCTTCGAAGGCGACAGTAAGGTGGTCTGGTTCGAAGGGAACTATAGCGAGTATGAGGCGGATCGAAAGAAGCGGTTAGGCAAGGAAGCCGATCAGCCGCACCGTATTCGCTACCGCAAGCTGACGCGCCAATAAGCGATCCACCATGGCACCTCGCGCGATCATCACCGGGGCAGCGGGATTGATCGGACAATATCTTGTGAAGACTGCTCCGAAATGGGCTCCTGATTGTGAGGTGCAGGGGCTGTCCCGCGGCGATCTCGATCTGACGGATCACGCGAACGTCGAACGCACCTGGCGATCCATCAAACCCGACACAGTGATTCACTGCGCGGCGCTCAGTCGGACAAAAGACTGCGAGCAAGATCCTGAATCGGCCCGCCGCATCAATGTCGAAGTCACAGCCTACCTTGCGCAGCTGTCACGGGACATTCCATTTATTTTTCTGTCCAGCGGGGAAGTTTTTGACGGAAGGATCGGCTGGTATGGCGAGACGGATAAACCGAACCCACTCAACGTATATGGCAGGACCAAACTGGAAGCGGAACAGGCCGTCTTGCAGAATCCTGAACATACTGTCGTTCGGATTGTCCTGACTGCCGGAACTTCGAAGACCGGCAACAGAAGTTTTGTCGAGGATATGAGTCGTGCCGCTAAGGCCGGCAAGGAGGTGACACTCTATACCGACGAGTTCCGCTGCCCGCTTCCTGCCGGCGTCATTGCCCGGGTCATCTGGGAATTGGTCGATCGTAGGCAGCCTGGTCTCTACCATCTGGGCGGGAGTGAACGACTCTCGCGCTGGGAAATTGGTGAATGCTTGCTGCCGTGGTATCCGGAATTGAACGGTCGGCTCGTCGAGGGCTCCGCACGGAACCATATTGGGAGTCTCCGGCCCGTGGACCTCTCGCTTCGCTGCGACAAGATCCAGAATCTCCTGTCGTTTCGCATTCCGGGGTTTCGTGAATGGCTTACCGGACGTTCACGCCGGGATGCGGACTTGTGGGATTACATTGCACCATGTCAACCGATTCATTCACACTCGTCCTGACTGCGTACCTCGTCATGGTCGCGGTCATGGTGGGCCTATGGGTTTTGCAACTTCGAGAGCGCAATGTCTCGATCGCAGATGTCGGGTGGTGTGCGGGTCTCGTCGCGGTCGTGCTGTGGTACGCCACACAAGCCACCAGCAACACAGAGCGAACAGTGCTGGTGGCTGCCTTGGCTGTGTTTTATGCAGGGAGGCTGGGATTCTATATCCTCTTCAACCGGGTAATTGGTAAGACGGAGGAGGCCCGCTACCGCCGCCTGCGCGAACAATGGGGTTCTTCCGAATCGGTCAGGATGTTCGGGTATTTTCAGCTGCAAGCGCTGGCCGTGGTCGTCTTCTCTCTTCCATTTCTGGTTCTGATGCACAACCCACGACCTCCATTCGGGTTGATCGAATTTGTCGGATTGCTGATCTGGATCGTCGCAGTTTCCGGGGAAGCCGTCGCGGACCATCAGCTTGCGCAATTCCGATCCCAGGCGTGCAATCGCAACCGAGTCTGTCGCGATGGGCTCTGGCGGTACTCACGCCATCCGAATTATTTCTTCGAATGGTTGCACTGGTGGGCCTATGTTGTGATGGGGGTCGGCACTCC